>NZ_JAUSLW010000177.1 GCF_030645195.1 Phenylobacterium sp.
GATGCCCAGCATCATCATCCGGGCGACCCAGTAGAAGATGATGTCGAAGCCCGTCACCAGGGTGTTGGTGGGGTAGAAGCGCGCCAGGTCGGCGGTCTCCTCCGGCCAGCCCAGGGTGGAAAACGGCCAGAGCCCCGAGGAGAACCAGGTGTCCAGCACGTCCTCGTCCTGGCGCAGGGGCTCGTCGCGACCATAGACCTCGCGCGCGGCGGCCTTGGCGGCTTCCTCGGTCTCCTCGACGAAGATCTTGCCGTCGGGCCCATACCAGGCCGGAATGCGGTGGCCCCACCAGAGCTGGCGCGAGACGCACCACGGCTCGATGTTGCGCATCCACTCGTAGTAGGTCTTTTCCCAGGTCTTGGGCTCGAGGATCGTCCTCCCCTCCTCCACCGCCTTGATGGCGGGGCCGGCCAGGGTCTTGGCGTCGACGTACCACTGGTCGGTCAGGTAGGGCTCGACGACAACGCCGGAACGATCCCCGTGCGGGACCGCGTGGCGGGTCTTCTCCACCTCGCGCAGCAGGCCCAGTTCCTCGAAGGCGGCGATCACCTTCTTGCGCGCCTCGAAGCGATCCAGGCCCTGATACTCGCGCGGGCCGTTCTCGTTGATCTTCGCGTCGGGCGTGAAGATGTTGATCTGCGGCAGGTTGTTGCGCTTGCCGACCTGGAAGTCGTTGAAGTCGTGGGCCGGGGTGATCTTCACCGCGCCCGAACCCTTTTCCGGATCGGCGTATTCGTCGGCGATGATCGGGATCGGCCGGCCCACGATGGGCAGGCGCACGGCCTTGCCGATCAGGTGCTTGTAGCGCTCGTCGGTGGGGTGCACGGCCACGGCGGTGTCGCCCAGCATGGTCTCCGGCCGGGTGGTGGCCACGACGATCTCGCCGGAGCCGTCCTCCAGCGGATAGGCGAAGTGCCAGAAGTGGCCGTCCACCTCCTTCTGCTCGACCTCAAGGTCGGAGATGGCGGTCTGCAGGGCCGGATCCCAGTTCACCAGCCGCTTGTCGCGATAGATCAGCTTCTGCTTGTGCAGGGTGACGAACACCTTGCGCACCGCCGCGCTCAGCCCCTCGTCCAGGGTGAAGCGCTCGCGGCTCCAGTCGCAGGAGGCGCCCAGGCGGCGCAGCTGGTTGGTGATGGTCCCGCCGCTCTGCGCCTTCCATTCCCAGACCTTGGCCACGAAGGCCTCGCGGCCCATGTCACGGCGGCTCTGGTTGCCGGCGGCGGCCAACTGGCGCTCCACCACCATCTGTGTCGCGATGCCGGCGTGGTCTGTGCCCGGCAGCCACAGGGCCGCCTTGCCGCGCATCCGCTCGAAGCGGATCAGCACGTCCTGCAGGGTGTTGTTGAGCGCATGCCCGATGTGCAGCGAGCCCGTCACGTTGGGCGGCGGGATCACGATGGAGAAGGGCTCGGCGGCCGGGTCCGACGTCGGGGCGAAGGCGCCCGAACTCTCCCACGCGGCGTAGAGGCGGGGTTCGGCGGTTTTCGGGTCGAAGGTTTTTTCAAGCATGCTGAGGCGGTGCATATACGGGCGGGCCTTGTGTCGCAAACTCGCGACACCCAGGACCCCACAATCGTCATCCCCGGGCTTGTCCCGGGGACCCATGATCTCCGTCGTCATCCAGATCGCGCAAGCCGAGCCGCATAGCGCGGCCGTCGCGTCGGAGACCATGGATGGCCGGGACAAGCCCGGCCATGACGATCAAGGGGAGTGGATTGGATCTATACGCGGCCGCCGCGCGCGATGCGTTCGACTTCCGACTGGACCGTGTCCTGGACGATGCGCGGTAGGTTGTCGTCCAGCCACTGCTTGAGCAGCGGACGCAGCAGCTCGCGCACCACGTCCTCCAGGGTGCGCCCGTCGCGGGGCATCAGAATCTGCGAGGACAGGGCGCCGAAGGCGGCCGCGGCGGCGGCGGCGGCGGGGTCGCCCACCAGACCCGCGCCGGGGCCCACATCCGGGGCGTCGTCGGCCCAGGCGGTCGGCTCGGGCGGCGGCGAATAGGCGGCCTCAGGCTCGGGCGCGGCGGCGGCGGCGGCGTAGACGTCGATGTCGCCGTGGGTCTCGACCTTCTCGGTCAGCTCCAGGACGCCGTCGTCCTCGTCTTCGTCCTCGGGCGGAATGGGGATGTCTTCGGCGACGGGCTCCTCTGCCGGCTCCTCCTCGGGCGCGGCGGCCTCCGAACCGGGCGCGTCATCTTCGGAGATGATGCGGCGGATGGAGGCGAGGATCTCCTCCATTGTCGGTTCTTGAGAGGTCTGGTCAGACATGTTGAGCCGTCGCTGGAGCGAAAGAGAATCCGTCAACGCCAGCCTAGGCGCGACGGTGTGATCCTGCAATTTCCGCCAAGCTGCGCAAGCGCGGATTCGCCCGACAGGCGAAACGCCGCGCCCGCGAGGTCGTGGCCGCGCCCTATTTCGGCGCGGTGGCCGAAACGCTGACCGGCTTTTCGTGCGGCTTGGGGGTCAGGACCGAATCGACCAGCGCGATCGGCTCCTCCCACGGCACCCAGCCCCAGGCGAAGCGCAGCTTCCCAAAGTTCGTCTTGGGGTCGTAGTGCGGCACGTTGGGGGTCAGGTTGCTGGCCTCCAGCCGGCCCATCTGGGCCAGGACGCTGGCGGCGGCGAGATACTCGTCGTGCCGGGCGCTGATCTGGGCGAGCTCGGCGGCGCGGAGCTCCTGCTCGGCGTTCAGCACGTCGAGGGTGGTGCGCAGGCCCACCTGCTGCTCCTGGCGGGTGCCTTCGGCGGCGATGCGGGCGGCGCGGACCTGGGTGTCGGTGGAGCCGATATTGGCGCGGGCGGCGCTCAGCTGGCTCCAGGACTGGGTCAGGCCCTGCAGCACGGCCCGGCGGGCCGTCTCGACCCCGATGCGGTCCACATTGTTGCGCTCGATGGACTGGCGAACCCGGGAATTGGTCAGGCCGCCGGTGAACAACGGCACGGTGACCCCCACCGAGGTGGTCAGGTTGCGGGAATAGAGGTCGGTGTCGATCGGATTGATGTCGCCGCTGAAGCCCAGGGTGGTCCGCAGCGAGACGCTCGGCATCCGCTCGGCCCGGGCGCCGGACAGCCGAGCCTTGCTGGCCTGTTCGTTGTACTGGGCCGCGCGGATCTGCGGATTGTCCACCTGGGCGGTGTCGAAGGCCTGATCGACGCTGCCCGGCAGTAGGTTGGCCAGGGAGGGCTCGGGCGCCAGGTCCCCGGGGCTCTGGCCGACGATGGCGACATAGTTGGCCCGGCTGATGGCCAGCTGGGCCTGGGCGGTCTGGAACTGGGCCTGGGCCGAGGCCAGGCGCGACTCCGACTGGGCCACGTCGGTGCGGGTGATCTCGCCGACGTCGAAGCGGGCCTTGGATTCCTCGAGCTGGCGCTCCAGCACCCGGACGTTCTCCTGCCGGATGCGCAGGGCTTCCTGGTCGCGGCGAGTGTCGACATAGGCGGTGATGACGTTGCCCAGCACCTGGGCCTCGACCCGGCGCAGGTTCTCGCGGCCGGTGAGGATGTCGGCCTCGGCCGCCGACACCGCGGCGCCGACGCGGCCGCCGGTGTAGAGGGGCTGGCTCAGGGAGAGCGAGGCGTTGCCCCGCTGGCTCTGGCTGATGCTGCGGGTGACGAAGGTGTCGGGGATGCCGTCGCCGTTGGTGTCCACCAGGCCCGATGCCCCGGGAGTGCGGCTGTCGGAATAGGTTTCCGACACCGTGGCGCTCAGGCTCGGCCGGTAGCCGCTCCTGGCCTGGACATAGGTCTCGTCCAGGGCCCGCTGGGTGGCGCGCTGGGCCTGGAGGGTCGGATTGGACTCATAGGCAAGCGCGATCGCGTCGGCCAGGGTTTCGGCGGCGGCGGGACCGGCGGCGAAACCGCAGATGAGGCCCGCGCTGCAGACTGCGGCGAGCAAACCTCCGCGACGGCTATTCAACATGCTTATCCCCGAAATCGACGAGAGAGATCGGGGCCTATATGGCCGCCGAATTGAGATGACGCCAGAGGGCGTCACCTTAAGCTTTTTTCACGCCAAGGTTTCGGGGGTGTTTCAGCAGGCTTCAGAAGGCGAAACCTTGATGTGCCTCAAAGCCCGAGAGCAGCGGTGGCGTGGCGTCGAAGACGGTGCGGCGGCCCAGATCGCCCTCGCCCCGCACATAGAGGCAGGCCTTGCCCACCGGACCGTCGCGCTCCACCACCGCCAGGCGTCCGCCGGGCGCCAGCGCCTTCAGCCAGGCCTCCGGCGCGCGGGCGACCGCGCCCTCGACGACGATCAGGTCGTAGTTGGCGCCGGGCACGGTCTTGAGGTCGCCCTCGTCCAGGCGCTCGACCACCACCTCCAGGGCCTCCAGAACCGCCGCGGCGTAGGGGGCGGCGATGGCCAGCGCCCGTTCGCCCTTCACCGGCTTGGCCATCTGCAGCAGCTTGGCCACGTCGCGCGGCTTCAGCAGCACGCGGCCCGGCGCGTACTCCACGGGCGCGTCGGCATAGGCCAGATAGCGCTTGCCCGGCGGCACGAAGTCCTCGCGCGGGATGGCGCGCATGGCGTCGTGGATGCGGATGTCGGTGACGTCGCTGGGACGCACCTGACTCTCCACCATGTTCGAGCGGGCTTCGGCGAGATCGGCCATGATTCCCCAAACCGGAAACAGCAATTTCCGCGCTTATAGGTCGCCCCTTAACCCGAACGCAATGCGACCCTGCGACAGACATTGCTCGAGGCGGGTCGTTCTGTTAGCCATCCGCCCTTCAAAACTCCCGGCGTGTTCGAAACGTCGGCGGTGGCCTGATGGCGGAGTGGTTACGCAGCGGACTGCAAATCCGTGCACCCCGGTTCGATTCCGGGTCAGGCCTCCAAACTTTTCCTAGAGAATTCGGCGCAAAGCCAAGCCAGCTTGCAGAGCGGTTTGCAGAAACCGTTCACGCTTCGGCCCTCCGGATGCGTTCGGCCATCGTGATGGCGCGCGCCGAAGCGACCGTCTTGCGGTTCATCTATCGCTCGAGGGAGGCGAGATCTCGGATCGAGTGGCCGGTGCAAAGCGCCCCGTCCTCCGTGGTCCAGCCCTCCGCCATGCGCCGCGTCGCAGGTTCCGCGCAGGTCACGGCCGCAGCCTTGCAGGCGTCTCTCCACCCCGCGCGAAGGCCGTCGCCTTCGGATCCCACGGATACGGCCAAGCCTGCCAGCAGCGCTTACCCCGCCCGAGCCGCACCCTCAACGGCGCGACTGTGCGGACCGTGCGGGCCCGCCCGGCTCATTCCACAGCAAGGCAGACGGCCTTGAGGGACAGGTATTCGTCCAGGCCATGGCGGGAGCCCTCACGGCCCAGTCCCGACTCCTTCACCCCGCCGAAGGGGGCGATCTCGGTGGAGATCAGGCCGGTATTGAGACCGACCATGCCGTATTCCAGCGCCTCGCTGACCCGCCAGGACCGGCTGAGGTCGCGGGTGTAGACATAGGACGCCAGGCCCGCCCGGGTGGCGTTGGCCAGGGCGATCGCCTCGGCCTCGGTCTCGAAGACGACGATGCCGGCCACGGGGCCAAAGGTTTCCTCCTGGGTCAGCAGGGCCGAGGGCGAGACGTGACTCAGGACGGTGGGCGCGTAGAAATTCCCCTCGCCCAGAGGCTTGCCGCCGGTGAGCACGATGGCCCCGCCCTGGACGGCGTCGGCCACGTGCCTTTCGACCTTGGCCAGGGCGCGGCCGTCGATTAGCGGACCCTGGTCAGTCTCCCCTGCCAAGCCGTCGCCGACCCGCATCGCGGCCACCTTGGCGGCCAGGCGCTGGGCGAAGGCCTCGGCGATCCCGGCCTGGACATAGAAGCGGTTGGCGCAGACGCAGGTCTGGCCGGTGTTGCGGAACTTGGACGCCATCGCCCCCTCGACGGCGGAGTCGAGGTCGGCGTCGTCGAAGACGATGAAGGGGGCGTTGCCCCCCAGCTCCAGGGACACCCGCTTGACGGTGTCCATGCACCGCGCGCCCAGCATCTTGCCCACGGCTGTGGAGCCGGTGAAGGTGAACTTGGCGATGCGGGGATCGGTGGTCAGCACCTCGCCGATGGGACCGGCATGGCCGGTGACGATGTTGAACACGCCATCGGGCACGCCCGCCTCCGCCCCCAGCACGGCCAGGGCCAGGGCGGACAACGGGGTCAACTCGGAGGGCTTGAGCACCACCGTGCAGCCGGCGGCGAGCGCCGGGCCCACCTTGCGGGTGATCATGGCGGCGGGAAAGTTCCAGGGAGTCACCGCGCCCACCACCCCCACGGGCTGTTTGAGGGTCAGGATGCGCCGGTCGGCCTGGTGGCCGGGGGTCACCTCGCCATAGGCGCGCTTGGCCTCCTCCCCGAACCATTCGAGGAAGGCCGCGGCATAGGCGATCTCGCCGCGCGACTCCGAGAGCGGCTTGCCCTGTTCGGCGGTCATCAGCCGGGCCAGGTCCTCCTGGTGGGCCATCATCAGGTCAAACCAGCGGCGCAGCACCTGGGCCCGGGCCTTGGCCGACTTGGCGGCCCAGCCCGTCTGGGCGCCCGCCGCGGCGGCCACCGCCTGCTCGGTCTCCGCGCGGCCGAGATTGGGGATGGTGGCGATCGGCCGGCCGGTGGCCGGGTTGGTCACGGCGATAGTCTCCGCCCCCGTCACCCAGGTCCCGCCGATATAGGCCGCTTCCCGCAACAGGTCCGGCCGCGTCAGGGTCAGGCGGTCGCGTTCAGGCTTGGTGTCGGTCGTCATCAAACAATCCTCAGAGCATCTTCAAGTCGGTCCAGGCCCTCGTCCAGCAGGGCGTCGGATATGGTCAACGGATAGAGCAGGCGGATGGTCTCGCCGTGGATTCCGCAGGACAGCAGGATGAGCCCTTCCTCCAGGGCCCTGGAGGTCACCAGCTTGGCCGCCGCGCCATCGGGCTCGCGGCCGCCGCGGGAGGTCACCAGGTCGAAGGCGATCATGGCGCCCGGCCCACGGATCCCGGCGATGGGCCGCAGGTCGTTGCGCGCCTCGAAGGCCTCCAGCCGTGCGCGGGTGCGGTCCCCCAACGCCTCGGCCCGGGCCAGCAGGCCCTCCTCGGCGATGGCGTCCAGGACCGCCAGGGCCGCGGCGCAGGCGATCGGCGACCCGGCATAGGTCCCGCCCAGGCCGCCGGGCTCCGGAGCGTCCATCAGCTCGGCCCGGCCGATGACGCCGGCCAGGGGGAAGCCTCCGGCCAGCGACTTGGCCACGGTGATCAGGTCGGGCTTCACGCCGGTATGCTCCACGGCGAACATCTTGCCGGTTCGGCCGAAGCCCGTCTGGATCTCGTCGGCGATCAGCAGGATGCCGTGGCGGTCGCAGAGCGCGCGCAGGGCCTGCATGAACTCGGGCGGCGCGACGTGGAACCCGCCCTCCCCCTGCACCGGCTCCAGGATGATGGCGGCCACCCGGTCGGGCGCGGCGTCGGCGCGGAAGATGAACTCCAGAGCCTTCAGGCTGTCCTCCGCCGTCACCCCATAGTGCGGGATCGGGAACGGCGCGTGGTAGATTTCCGCCGGCATCGGCCCGAACCGATGCTTGTAGGGCAGCGCCTTGCCGGTGAGGCCCATGGTCAGCATGGTCCGGCCATGGAAGCCGCCGGTGAAGGCGATCACCGCCGAGCGGCCGGTGGCGGCCCGGGCGATCTTCACCGCGTTCTCGACGGCCTCGGCCCCGGTGGTGAACAGGATGGTCTTGGCGGGCCCCTCGATGGGGGCGAGCGCGTTCAGCCGCTCGGCCAGGGCCACATAGGGCTCATAGGCCACCACCTGGAAGGCGGTGTGGGTGTAGCGCTCCATCTGGGCGCTCACCGCCGCCATTACCCCGGCGTGGCGGTGGCCCGTGTTGAGCACGGCGATGCCGCCGGCGAAATCCACGTAGCGGCGGCCCTCGGCGTCCCAGAGTTCGCTGTTGTCGGCGCGGTCGGCGAAGATGGCGGTGGCGGTGGCCACGCCCCGAGGAACGGCGGCCACGCGCCGGGCTTGCAAGACTGCGTTTGCGGACATGTCGGAAACTCTCTTCTGGTCGGGATCAGGAAGTGCGGTCGAGCTGTCGCGCCGGGGCCAGGGCGAAGGCCGCCGACAGGCACAGGCCGGTCAGGGCCAGGGCCACCAGGCGCGGGAAATGGGTCTCGGCTAACAGCACCGCCCCCAGGGCGGGGCCCGACGCCAAGCCCAGCTTGGAGAAGAAGCCGGCCAGGGTGGCGATGCGGCCGCCGGGGTCGAAGGCGGCGCAGAGACCGAGCAGGTAGGGGATGACGAAGGCCCAGACCACGGCGGTCAGGACATTGGCCACGACGAACAACACGGGCAGGTCGCTACGCAGGAAGGCCAGGGTCCCCGCCAGGGTGACAAGGGCGCCGATCAGGATCGGCCAGAACCGTCCCCAGCGCAGGCCGATCACCACCACCAGCACCGAGCCCAGGGCCCCGATCCAGTTGGCCGCCGCCAGGGTGCTGCTGATGAAGGGGCCCGACAGGCCATAGAACCGGCCCAACCCGATCACATAGGCCGACAGGGCCATGTTGGCGGCTTGGAACAGGAAGACCGCCACCAGGGCCGAGGCCAGGGGCGCCCAGCGCACCAGGCCGCCGGCCTGGGCGACCGGCGCCGGCCGGGGCCGCGGGGCGTAGTCGGCCAGGAAGGGCAGCATCAGGGCCGCGGCGACGCTGAAGGCCGCCAGGCTGAGGAAGAGGACCGGGGTTCCAAAGGTGGGGACCAGGCCCGGCAGCAGCAGCAGCCCCAGCCCCCCCAGACCGAACTGCACCACCAGCAGCATGCCGAAGGTGCGGTCGGGCGCCGCCGTGCGGGCGATGACGGCGAACCCCACCCCCACCAGGAAACCGCCGATCAGGCCGTGCAGGAAGCGCACGATCATCAGCACTCCGGCCGTGGTGAGCTGGGTGGAGACCAGGTCCGTCGCGATCAGGGCCAGGAGCAGGCCGAACGCCACCGGCTTCCAGGAGATCCTTGCCACCACGAACACCGCGGCCAGGGCCCCGAGCGCCGCGCCGTAGACGTTCAGCGAACCCACCAGGCCCGCCGACCGCGCCGAGAAGCCCAGTCCGTCCTGAAGCCCGCTCACCAGGGCGGGCATGATGTTGACGTAGAACAGGCCCGCCGTGGCGATGAAGGCCAGCAGCACGCTGGCCACCAGCCCGTCGGGGGCCGCCTTGGGCAGGGCGAAGCGGCGGTGGGGCTGGTCAGTCATGGCACAGGGCTTTCACGGCGTTGGCGGACCCCGCGGCCGGACCCCAGTCGAAATGGGCCTCGTCGCCGAAGGCGTAGAACACGTCGCCGTTGGGAAAGAGCACGATGGAAATCCCGCCATAGCCGGACAGGAAGGGGGTCCAGACCGGATGGGCGCAGCCCACCAGATCGGCGATGTCGCGGGCCCAGAAGCCGTGGGCGTAGCGCAGTCGCGCCGAGCCTGCGGCCAGACCGCCCTCCAGGCCGGGCCGCTGCAGCGCCTCGCCGATCAGGCGCGGAGAAAACAACCGATCCTGCTCCGCCGCGTTGGCGGGCGACAGGAAGGCTCCCAGGCGGGCGACGTCGTCGCGTCGCAGGAACAGCCCCCAGCCGACGAACGGCTGGCCTCGCGCGTCCAGGGTCCGCCGGGTCTCGTCCAGGGCGGGGCTGAGCTTCAGGTCTCGCCAGATCGGGCGCAGCACGGTGTCGTAGAGGTCCCCGGACGTCGCCGCCTGCAGCGCCGTCCCCAGCAGGTAGCTGTCGGAGGTGCGGTAGACCCAGGTCGCCCCCGGCGCCACACGGCGCGGATAGCGGCAGGCGTAGGTCAGCTTCTCGGCGTGGGTCCGGGTGATGAAGAAGGCGCCGGCGGCGTTCTCGTCCGCCTCGAAGGCCGCGGAATCGTAGTGGCCGCTGGACATGTCCAGCAGGTCCAGCAGGGCGACCCCGCTCCAGCCGCCGGACGGCGCGCAGGCCGGGACCAGCTCGGTCAGGGCGCGGCGCGCGATGCCGGGTGTCTGGCGCTCCAGGCGCATGAGACCCAGACCACCCACCAGGGACTTGGCGGTGGAATAGGACGGCAGGACCCGCCCATCGCAGAAGGGATCCTCACCGAAGCGGGTCTGACACGGCGCGGCGTAGTTCACCCCGTCGACCACCATCCCATAGACCGCCTGATCGTCGCCCGACGCCCGGGCAAGGGCCGCGAGATTCACGCCGGGATGACGGACGGCCAGCTCCGACAACGGTCGGACAGGCAGTTGGGCCGCGCGGTTCTCGCGGTCGCGGGCGACCCGGTCGTCGCGATCGGGCGGCGCCCCGGGGGTGAAGGCCATCGTCCTGGGCGCGGCCCAGGCGTCGAACTTGTCGTAGAGGCAGGTCTCCGCCCCCAACCGCACCTGGGCGGTCCTGGGCGCGCCGGCGGGGGTGAGCGTCACCCGCAGCAGGCCGTTGTGCACGCAGTTGGCGTTGCGCTCGCGCAGGGCCACCGGCAGGACGGCGACATCGCCCTCGGCGCTGGCCCAGATGCGGCCAGGACCCGCCGACCAGTCCCAATATCCTCCGTCCACGCCGTTCGCCGGAGCGGGGATCAGACGGTCGCCATCCTGGACCAGATCGAGGGCGAGGTCGGGCCAGGCCAGACGGGGATCGGCGCCGCTCGGGGGATCGTCGTCCCGCAGCCGCTTCAGGCCGTCCGGGCGCTGGCCGAAGGTCAGGGTCAGCCGTCCCTCCAGCCGCGCGATCGTCGCCGCGGCCTCCGCCGGCGGCGTGAACGCGGGCATCGGCAGGGGCGCGTTGGCCAGGGCCGTGATCGCCCCCAGGATCGCCAGGACGCTCACAGCAGGCCTTGCGCCCGCAGGCTGTCGGAGAGCGGCGCGAGGCCGGCCTCATAGCGCCGCCACAGGGCCAGGGAGTCCCGGTAGATCGGCCGGCGCACCTGGGCCGCGCTGGCGGTGGCCGCCGGCGTCGGATTGGCGTGGAAGTCCAGGCAGGCCGGGTCCCAGTCCAGACCCAGATCGGCCAGCAGCCGCCGGCTCTCCCCCTCCTGGTCCTCCACCAGGGTCTCGTAGTCGATCTCCACCAGGCGGCCGGGAAGGACGGCCCGCCAGTGGTCCATCAGCCGATGATAGGCGCCGATATAGGCCCCCAGATCCGACTGGCTGTAGGAATAGGGGCACCCGGTTCGGAACAGGGTCTTGAGCAGGGCGTAGCCATTGTCCATCGGGTCGCGCCGCACATGGACGATCCGCGCCTGCGGCAGGCTCAGCGCGATCAGGCCGATATAGAGGTAGTTGGCCGGGGTCTTGTCGATCAGCCGCGGAGCCGCCCGGCCATAGGCCGACAGGCTGTCGCGATAGGCCTGACCGAGAGCCGCGAAGTTCATCTGGGCCGACCGCGCGACGAGGTCGCCCTTTCCGTCGGCCGGGCCCACCGTCCGCATCAGGGACAGGGCGAAGTCGCTGATCTCCCCCAGGCTTTCCACCTGGCCGTGGGCGCTGAGAATCCGGTCCACCAGGGTGGTGCCCGAGCGCGGCAGGCCCAGGACGAAGATCGGGCCGGTCGGCTCGGGGGTCGACGTCGCGCCGGCCATCAGGGGTGCGTCGAAGGCCGCGGCGATCTGGGCCATGGTCTCCAGGTCGACCTCGACGCGATAGCTCAGCTGGCCGCGCCGCCGCGCCGCGCCGCGGGCGAGCCACGACCAGGCCGCGTCATGGTCCCCCATGTCCTCCAGCTCCTTGGCCAGCCCATAGCAGAGCGCGGCCTCGGCGGCCGGATGGCGGGCGTGGGCGATCGCCGCCTCCAGCGCGGCGACATGGTTCTCCGCCGGCGTCCAGCGCCGCAGGGTCGCGCGGTTGTAGAAGGCGTCGGCGTCGGTGGGATCCAGCGCGATCACCTGGTCGAAGGCCGCCTCCGCCCCGGCCAGATCCCCTGTGGCCACCAGGGCCGAGGCCAGATTGTAGAGCGCGCCCGGGTCAGTCGGAGCGAGCTCGACGGCGCGGCGATAGCAACGCAGCGCCTCGGAGAACCGGGCGTTGGCCAGGAAGATCTCGCCCGCCGCCTGCAGCTCCCGGGCGTCGCCCTGCAACTGGGGCTCCAGGGCCAGCAGCCGCTGGTCCGCCTCCGCCCGCCGTCCGGCATGGACAAGCGCCCGCACGGCGTCCAGCGCCCCGCCCCCCTGTGGGGAGGCGGGAACGCCGATCGTTCGTGGGGCGCCCGGTGTCGTCATCGTCTCAGAACGGATAGTCGAGGGTCAGGCCAATGGTGCGCGGCAGGCTGATCAGGTCCTTGGCGCCGCTACCGTAATAGCCCGACGCGGGAGCGGTCCCCATGTAGCTGTCGGTGAACCGGCCGGTGACGCCGTCGGCGTTGAAGATGTTCTTCACGAACAAGGTCGCCGACCACTTGTCGAAGGTGGCGGTGGCCGAGGCGTTCCAGATCTGGAACGGCGGCAGGCCGACGTTCAAGCGCGTCGAGGTGGTCACCGCGTTGCGGGTCTCCGACTGGTAGTAGCCGCTCACCCGCCCGGTCAGCAGCACCCCATTGGACAGGGTGGCGCTGCGATCCAGGGCGACGGTCACCGCGTGCTCGGGCGTGCCCGGCAGCCGCGCGCCCTTCAGCGCCACGGGCCGGACCCCGCCGGTGGGCGGATAGGCGTTCTCCGTCAGTTGGGCGTCGGTATAGGTGTAGCCGAGGCTGTAGCGCGCGCCCGCCAGCCGGCCCTCGATCTGGGCCTCAAGCCCCTGGGAGCGGGCCTTGCCGCCGTTCTGGGCGACGAAGAAGCCCCAGTTGGGCGTGACGGTGTTGATCTGGATGTCCTTCCAGTCGACGTAGAAGAGGGCCGCGTTATAGGTGATCCCGTGGCTGACGCCCTTGAGGCCGGCCTCGTAGTTGACCACCCGGTCGGGTCCGTACTGCTGCCAGCGGGCGTCCTCCGCATAGCGCCCGATCGTCGGCACGGCGTTGGCCCCGCCCCGGCGATAGCCCTCAGACACCGTGGCGTAGGCCAGGCCCCGCTCGCCGTATTTCCACGACACATTGGCCTTGAACAGCGCCTTGCTGTCGGAGGTCTCGAACCGCGCATTGGTGGGCGCCGAGAGCGAGGTGTAGACCGGCACGTCCATGAAGGTGCGGCTCTTGGACTCGTTGTCGAACCAGCGCACCCCGCCGGTCGCCTGGAGGCGATCGCTGAAGTGGTAGGTAAGCTCGCCGAACAGGGCCTTGTCGGTGAAGTCCTCGCGGCGGTCATAGGCGAAGTCCTGATCGGACTGCACCTCGGCTGCGAAGGCCGGATAGGCCGCGTTCCACCAGCGCTTGAAGCCCCGCAGGTAGCTGGCCTGGGTCGCCCCCAGCTTCTGCTTCTCGTAGAAGCCGCCCAGCACATAGTCGATCGGACCTTCGGTGTTGGACACCAGCCGGATCTCCTCGATCACCGCTTCGTCCGAGTAGGTCCGCACCGCCGAGGCCATGGGCCGCGGGAAGTTGTAGTAGAAGGAGAGCCAGCCGTTCTTGGCGTAGTAGCCGGTGTTCTCGCTGACGCTCTCGCCGTGGTGGTCATAGGACGAGGTCGACGAGGTCAGAGTCGCGAAGCCCAGGTCGATGGTGGCCTCGAGCGAGGTCAGGCTGACGTCCCTCGACGAGGGCTCCAACTGCACCGAACCGTTGTCGTACTGGCCGTAGGTACGGCCAAAGCCGTCCATGCCGCGGGTCACCTGCCGGCGGCCGCCCACCTCGTCGGACTGCCGCGCGTAGGAGAGCGTCAGGTCCAGCCACTCGGTGGGTTGCAGGCGCAGGGCGGCGCGGCCGTACTTGATGTCGACGGTGTCGGCGTCCTTGCGGCTCTCATAGGAAGCCGCCGGCGACAGAACGCCGGATGGCGCCAGGGGAATACCCGCGGCGTCCAGCTTGTAGACGTTCACATAGTCCGTCAGGCCGGGATAGTCTTGGAGGCTGCCGGTCAGGCGAAGAGCCGCCTTCTCGCCCAGGGGGATGTTCACCGTGCCGTCGGCGGCCCAGCCCACCCCGCCGGAGCCCTCGACCTGCGAGGCCGTGGCGCTGACCTTGCCGCCGAACTCGCCGAACTGCGGCGCCTTGAGGATGTAGCGGATCGTGCCGCCCAGGGAGCCGGACCCGTAGAGCGTGCCCTGCGGCCCGCGCAGCACCTCGACCCGGTCGATGTCCTTCAGGGCGAAGTTGGCGAACAGCGGGGTGTCGTTGACATAGCTGGACACCGGGGCGACGGCCGAGACCGCGTAGTCGCCGAGGATGGCGCTGTCGACGTTCAGCCCGCGGATCTGGATGCTGTTGGAGACCCCTTGGTTACGATAGCCACGATCGACCACCGACACCCCGGGGACCGAGCGCAGCAGCTCGGTGGTGCTCTGCACCTTGGCCTGGTCGATGGCCTGACCCGACACCGCCGAGATGTTGTAGGGCACGTCCAGGACGAAGGCTTCGCGCCGGGTGGCGGTGACCACCACCTCGGTGACCGTGGTGTCGGCGGCTGGATTGGCGGCGGCCTGGGCGAGTGCCTGGGACGCCACGAGGGACAACGACACGGCGGTCGTCGTCATGAGTATGGATCTGAACATCTACCCCTCCTTCTGATCTTGATTGACGCCGCCCTGCGGCTTTTCCAGCGACCCCAGCGCGGCCAGGGCCGGCGATGAGGGCCCTTCGCGATAGGGCGGGAAGCTGGGCGGGCCGTCGCGGAAGCTCTTCAGGGTCTGGCCCAGGCCGTGCCATCCGCGCTCGCGGACCCTCCGCACATAGCCAAGGTCGAGCTCCAGGCCGATCACGTCGCGGCCGGACCCGGCCTCATAGACCGGTTCGCCCCCGGGGCCGTAGACCGCCGAGCGGCCGTTGCCGAGATGGCCGGCGGTGTTGATGTCGACGAAATAGCATTGGTTCTGGGCCGCGCTGGCCCGGGCGATGGAGAGCTCGACGTCGCGATCGACGGTGTTGGTCATCCCCGGATGCAGGATCACCTCGGCGCCCATCCAGGCCAGGGTGCGCGTGGTCTCGGGGAACCACATGTCGTAGCAGATGGAGACTCCGATCCGGCCGATCCCGGGCATGTCGAAGGTCATGCACTCGGTCCCAGCCGCCACCCCGGTTTCGTAGGGACGGAAGGGGTAGATCTTGCGGTACTTCAGGACGACGTCGCCGTTCGGGTCGATCACCGGACAGGTATTGTAGACCTTCCCGTCGACCCGCTCGAAGATCGAACCGCCCAGCAGCCAGACCCGGTTGTCGCGGGCGATGCGGCGCAGCCGCGTCTCCGCCGCCCCGCCCGGATCCTGGGCGTGGTCCACCGAGGGGCCGTAGACGCTGAGCTCCCCCAGCAGGACCAGATCCACCCACGACAGCCGCCGCTTGGCCGCGGCCACCTCGTCGGCGATCCGATCCAGGTTGTCGCCGGCTTGCAGGTCCAACTGGAGGCCCGCGATGGCCAAATGCGACATGGAGAAATCCTTCACCCGAACGACGATGACACCACGGTGACGGTCGCGGACGGACAAGCGTAGGACCAGATTGCTTCAATCTATGGGGCCAGATTCCCCAAGCCGAGGGTCAGGCCAGACCGTTGGCCTTGATGATGCCGCGGTTGAACAACAGGCGGTCGTCCCGGTACCAGCGGATCTGGTCGCCCTCCACCACCGTCAGGAAGCGGGCCGTCTCGCCATAGGACCACTCGGTCCAGCGACGGCACCAGTAGTCGCCCTCCATCCACCAGACGCCCACGTCGCAGTCTTCGTGGGCGTAGCCGGCCCGGCCCACCAGTCGGCCGTCGGGCAGAACATCCACCTCGTAGGGATCGCCATAGACGGTGCGGCACAGCAGCTTGGCCCCAGACATCAGGGCGCTCAGGGGCTCGCCCGGCATCCATGCCCGCGCGGCCGGGTCCAACCGGTCCAGGCCCGGCTGGGTCAGGCTTTTCACAACCTGGGCCAGAACGGCCACCCCTTCACGGATCTTGTCGGTGGGGATGCCGGTCACCCCCATCCGGAACCGGTTCGCCGCCGGGATTGGGGTGGAATAGAAGCGGTCCGCCGGCTCGATCAGCACGCCGCGCTTGGCCGCCTCGTTGGCCAGCTGGCGCGCCGACAGGTCGGGCGGCCCCTCCACCCACATGGCCGAACCATTGGAGCGCGGGTCGATCGCGACGAGCTGCGGCAGATGGTAGTTCAGGGCGTCCCGCAGGGCGTTGAGCCGTTCCCGCAGCACCCTGTGCTGGCGGCCCAGATTGGCGTCGTAGTGGCCGAGCGACAGGAAGAAGGCCGCGGTCCGCTGGGCCGCGCGCGGGGCGCAGCCGGACACCAGGGTGCGCAGGCGGCGCAGTTCGCGGATCAGTTCGGCGTCGGCGACGATGAAACCCAGGCCGAGTCCGGGGCTGAGCACGTCGCAGAGATCGGCGACATAGATCACCCGGCCCGAGCGATCCATGCTGCGCAGGGCCGGCGAGGCCTGGGCCGCGAAACCGCCGCTGGCCGCCAAGTCGTACTCGATCACCAGCAGGTCGTCGGTCTCGGCCCGCTCCAGCAACGCGCGGCAGCGGGACGGGGCCAGCCGCGCGCCCGTGGGGTACTGGCAGGCCGGGGTGACGAAGACCAGGCTGGCGGCCGCCAGCCGGTCGTCGACGGCCATGCCCTCGGAGTCCACCGGCAGATGGATCAGGTCGGCGCCCTGCAGGCGCAGGACCTGGGCCAGGTCGGGCAGGCCCGGCTCCTCCACCGCCACCGGCGCGCCGCGGCCGACGAAGGCCCGCACCAGCAGGCTGAAGGCCTCGCGCCGACCGCCCACCACCAGCACCTCCTCGCTCCCGGCCTGCAGGCCGCGGCGGGGCAGGATCTTGGTGCGGATCTCGTGGACCAGGCGCGGATCGTCCAGTTCGCCGCCGTCCTGGCTCCACTCGGCGAACTCCCGGGCGTTGAGCGTGGAGCGCACCGCGTCGCGCCACTCCGGGCCCGGCGCCAGGGAGGCGTCATAGGCCCCGTCGAGGAAGGGATAGGGATTGAGCTCCCAGCTCGGCGGCGGCCGGCCCTCCACGTCCACCCGCACCACCGCCTGCAGTCGCGACCGCCACGGGGCCGCGGCGATCACCGGGCGGTCGGCCCGGTCGCGGCCCGGACGCACCGCCTCGAACAGGGCGTCGCTGACGAAGACCCCACTGCGCTCGCGGCCGGTCAGATAGCCGTCGGCGATCAGCTGCTGATAGACCAGGGCCACGGTGTTGCGCGCGATTCCCAGGTCGCCGGCCAGGCGCCGCGACGCCGGCATGCGGGCGCCCGGCTCCAGATTGCCCGACACCACGGAGTCGATGATCCGCTGCCGCAGCTGGGTCTGCAGCGTCAGCGGACCGGCATGGTCCAGATAGAAGACGACGTCGGCCATCACTCTCCGGGCCTAGGCGGAAGACTGGCCCCAGCTTAGACCGCAATCTGGCTCCACCCTACACCCTATGACGCTTCGGGGCGCAGGGAGTGTCAGGACGGCCCCGGCTGGTGTGACCTGGGGCCTTGCCCCGACGCCGGAGTCGGCGATACCGATCACGTCCTCATCGACCTTGAGACCATGAAGGCCGCCGTCACCGACGCCAAGGTCGTCAAGCTGGACGTCCGCGAATGGACGAATGGGTCGGCGCCAACGACCGACCGACGGAAGGAGAACGCTGCGCCATGTTGTCCTCCTGGCGCAATTCCCGATATCGACACATGCAGGGTTGATGCTAACACCCGCGCAGATGCGGGCAGCGGCCAACAAGATGGCGATGTGGGCGCGGGCAGCCTTGGGGCTGGCCTTGCTCGCCTTGGCCTTGCGCATCCTTGTCCCTCCTGGATTCATGGTTCCCACCACGGGCCAGGGCATTGGCTTTCCGATCGTCCTGTGCACAGCGCAGGGGGTCAAAACTTACGTCGTCGATCAAGAGGGTCGGCTCTCCAATCCAGGCCCTCAACCCGCCGGCGACCACTCCCCTGCTTCCCAGCCCCACAATTCATGCGCTTTCGCCGGCGTAGCTCAGGCGCTCGGCGCGCCCCAGTCACTGCAGGTCGATCTCGCAGGCTGGACGTTCACGGAACACGCATTTGCCGTCGGGACGCCGGCGGCTCCGGGACGCGGGCTCGCCGCGCCGCCCCCACCCCAGACGGGACCACCGCTTCGGATCTGATTCCGCCTCAAGTCGGACGCGCCCCGCCCGAGGCGGTGGGCGTGCGCCCATGGTTTTCAGATCAAGAGAAGAGTCCCTTCCATGTCGAATCATGTCCGCGGTCGTTGCGCCGCGCTTATGGCTGGCGCCTGCGTCGCCGCCCTCGCCACCCCACTTCTCGCTCAGGCTCAGACCGCCACGGCACTCCCCCCCATTCAAGCCAGCGCCGCGCCGGAGGACGCCAATTCCCCCGCGTCGCCCAGCGAACGCCAGATCACCGGTGAGATCCTCGCCCGCCGCGCCGCCGGCTCGGCCGACACCATGTCGCTGATCGCGGGCGAGCCGGGCATGGCCGTCTACGCCAATGGCGGGATCTCGAGCCTTCCGGTGATGCGGGGTCTGGCCGATAGCCGGGTTCTGGTGACGGTGGATGGCGTCGAGATCACCACCTACTGCCCCAACAACATGAATCCCCCCGGCTCCTACGTGCTGCCCGGACGGGTGGAGGCCATCTCCATTCTGCCGACCCTGTCGCCGGTCAACGCTGGCGGCGACAATATCGCCGGGGTGATCGCCGTGACGACGCGGCCTCCGGCTTTCGCCGACGAGGGCGAGGGGTTGCGCGTCACCGGTGAGGTGGGCGCGAGCTATCGCAGCGTCGCCGACGCCGTCGGCGCCACCCTCCAGGCCTCGGTCGCGGGAGAGCGGTTCAGCCTCGGCTATGAAGGCGCCTGGAACCGCGCCGAGAACTACAGGACCGGCGACGGCCGGCGCGCGCGCTCGACCCTCTATGAGGCCTACGACCAGGCGCTCACCCTGGCGCTGCTCACCGACCACGGCGTGGTCACCCTGCGCGCCGGCAAGCACGTCTCGCCCTATGAGGGCTTTCCCACCCAGCGCATGGACCTCACCCAGAACGACAGCAGCTTCGCCGACCTTCGCTACGAGGGAACCTACGGCTGGGGCGAGGTGACGGCCAAGGCGTCGTGGCGATCGGTGGACCATGAGATGAACTTCCTGGCCGACAAGGGCGGCTCGGCCACCGGCGGCATGCCGATGAACAGCCAGGGCCGGGATCTGAGCGGGTCGCTCGCGGTGACCCTACCGATGACGGACGGCGGCGCGGTGCGCGGGGGACTCGAGGCCCATCGCGCCGATGTCGACGACTGGTGGCCGCCGGTGGCCGGCAGCATGATGATGGGGCCGCAGACCTACTGGAACATCAGCGACGGCCGTCGCGAACGGACAGGCCTGTGGGGCGAATGGGAGGCCAAGCCCTCGGCGAACTGGACGACCCTGGTCGGCGCCCGCGTCGAGCATGTGGAGACCGACGCTGGTCCCGTGCAGCCCTATGCCTGGACCGGCATGATGAACATGCCCGACGCCATGGCGGCCCGCGCCTTCAACGCGCGTGACCGGGGCCGCGCCGACGACAATCTGGATGTCACCGCCAAGGCGATCTGGCGGGCGAGCGACACCACGACCGTCGAATTCGGCTACGCCCGCAAGACCCGCACGCCCACGCTCTATGAGCGCTACGCGTGGGGCTTGGGGACGATGTCGAGCTCGATGACCTCCTTCGCCGGCGACGCCAACGCCTATGTCGGCGACCCCGATCTGAAGCCTGAGGTGGCGCACAATCTGGCGGCCACGGTGAAATACGCCAGCCTGGATGGGACGCGCGGCCTGACCGTCAGCGCCTACCATTCACAGGTCGAGGGCTTCATCGACGCGGTGAAGTTGGCCGACCTGGCCAAGGGCTTCGTTCAGCTGCGCTTCGCCAATGTGGATGCTCGCCTCTACGGCTTCGACGCCAGCGGCCATGCCCAGGTCTGGGAGACTCCGGCGCTGGGGCGAGGAACCCTGACGGGGACCCTGTCCTGGGTCGAGGGCGAGAATCGCGACAGCGGCGACAACCTCTACCACATGACACCCCTGACCCTGCGCCTGGGCCTGGAACAGGCAAAGGGCCGCTGGACCCATCAGGCCGAGGTGGAGCTGGTGGGCGAGAAGGACGCGGTCAACGCCCTGCGCCACGAACCGAAGACGGCGGCCTACGCCCTGCTCAACCTCCGTTCCAGCTGGAAGGGCGAGCGGGTGCGGGTGAACCTCGCCGCCGAGAACCTGTTCGACACTGCCTACGACCTTCCGTTGGGGGGCGTCGCGTTCGGCGATTTCAAGGCCGGCGGCGGGGTTCCGCCGATCCGGCCGCTGCCGGGGCCGGGACGGTCGATCAACCTCAGCCTCGCCTACGCGTTCTGAGCTTGAAGCGTCCGAGTGTCGATCAGGCGGCGGCGATCGGCGCTTCGATCGTGCTGCATGCCGCCGCGGCCTGGGGGCTGGCGTCCCTCAGGCCGATGGCGGAGCTTGCGCCGCAGCAGGCCATGCTCGTCGAGTTGGTGGCGGCGCCGCAGCCTGCCCCTCCCGAGCCGGATGGCGCCATGACACCGGCGACCCATGGCCCGCGAGCGGTCGGGCCCCCGCTCCACCGCGCGGAACCGATGGCGGCGCGACCCACCACCCCCGCCGCCATGGCCGCGACCGCGGCCTTTTCGCCCCCGGCGGTCCGCCCAGCGGGCGCGCCAGAGACGGTCGCGAAGGTCGCGGCGCTGTCGGCGGAAGACCAGCTCACCGACTACCGGAGGCGTCTCTGGGCTCATCTGGCCGCCCATGCTCCCGCCGCGCCTTCGGGATCGGGGACGGTGAGCGTCGCGTTCGGACTCGACGAGAGTGGAACGCTCCTGTTCGTTCGTCTTGCGCGATCCAGCGGCCGACCAGCCTTCGACCGGGCCTGCCTGGCCTCGGTTCGCGCCGCCGCCCCCCTCCCGGCCCCGCCGGAGGGGATCGCCCAGGCCGATCTGATGTTCACGGTTCCGATCAAGGCGGCGCCTCTGGCTCAAGGAAGCCATGTCGTGGTTCCCTGAGTTCAAGCGGGCAGCCAAGCCCCCGCCCACCGCTGGGCGGGTGCGACGGGACAAGGCGGCCTGCCGCTTCGAGACCTAATGCGCCAGGAGCGACGCCTTGGCGTTCTCGCGCTTGGCCCCGGTGCGCAGGGCCATCACCAGGGCCGGCTGCACCGGCTTGCCCTTGTTGCCCCAGGCGCCGCGCACATAGGTCAGGACCTGGGCCACCTCCAGGTCGGTGAGTTCGGTGGCGAAGGACGGCATGCCGCCACGGCCCTTCAGCACCCGGGTGACCGGCTCCTTGGGATCGCCCAGGGCGACCTTGCTGCCGGCCAGGGGCGGGAAGGCGCCGGGAATGCCCTTGCCCGTCTCCTGGTGGCAGGCCGAGCAGTTGTCCATGAACAGTTGCTTGCCGTCGGCGGCGAAGGCCGGGGCGGCGCCCAGGCCAAGGGCGACCACCGCCAGCGAGATCGAAAGACGCATCGACTGTCAGCTCCGGGTCAGGCCGCTTGGGCGCGTTTGTGCAGCTTGGCGATCTGCTGCCAGGCGCTCTCGATACCCCCGGCCTGCCAGCCGGTGAGATAGGAGAGGTGTTCGCCGGCCAGGTACAGCCGGCCGTCGGGTTCGCAGAGGATCGGATAGGCGTCGCGGCGCCCCTCGTCGTCCCACTGGGCCCAGCCGCCGAGATTGTGCTCAATCCGGTGCCAGGCCGCCGAGAAGGAGGTCTCGACATTGTCGGCGTATTCCGGGAAGGCGCGCATCCCGCCCTGGGCGGCGAAGTCCTGGCGGGCCTTGGGGCTCAGCGCGCTCACCTTCGCCGCCGAGGCGCCGAAGTTGTAATAGCCCAGCAGCACGCCTTTCTGGCTCTGGAAGCCGGTGGACGGCAGGGTGATGGTGTTGATGTCCGGGTCGTCGGTATAGACGTGGCCGCCGTAGATGAAGTGCTTCTCCTCCCAGAACCGGGTCTTCATCTGCAGGCCGATCTTGCCCACCAGGGCGTAGGACACCGCGCCGATCGCCGCCTTGAACTTCGCCGACACCCCCATGTCCATCTGGCGCAGGACCGAGAGCGGAATGGTGCAGATGCAGTAGTCGGCCTTCAGGGTCTCGACCTTGCCGTCCGGCCCCGAGACGGTGACCTCCACCCCCTTGTCGTTCTGGCGGTACTTCTTCACCAGGGTCGAATAGCGGATCAGCTTGCCGACGTGGCGCTCGAAGCCCTTGGCGATCTGGTCCATGCCGCCGACGGGCTGGAACATGGTCCGCTGCTGCTCGTAGCCGGTGACCGAGGACAGCACGCCCCAGGCCTTGGAGTGCAGGACGTCGGTCAGGGGATAGGGGGTCGACTCCTTGCCGGGGCCGGGAACCATGCCGGGGCCCGGATTGACCTCGAAGCCACGGCCGTCCGTACCCGTATAGGCCAGGTCGGCGGAGAGGTAGCCCTCGCGGGTCAGGTAGGCCAGGAACAGCTGCCGGTCCTCGGCGGTCATCTGCTGGTCGAGCGCGCCCTGCTTCACCTGCTTGGCCAGGATCTCGGCGGCCGCGCCGCGGGCGTCGGCGGCGATCTGGCCCTTGCGGATCGCCTTGCCGGCTAGGGGGCCCGTCCCCTTGTTGAAGGCGACGTAGGAGGCGTCGTTGTCGTTGACGAAGACCTCCAGGGGCACGTTGAAAAGCTTGGTGTAATGCAGGGTCGAGTGGTGGTGGTAGGGGATCCGCCAGGGGCCGTGGTTGATATAGAGCCCGTCGTCGAAATCGCACTCCTGGGCCTCGCCGCCCAGCTCGGTCAGCTTGAAGCCCTTGCGGGCGGTCTGGCAGCGGCCGCCGGCGAAGGCCCGGGCCTCGATCACCGTGACGTCGTAGCCGGCCCTGGAGAGCTCATAGGCGCTGGTCATGCCGGCCACCCCGGCGCCCAGGACGATGACCTTCTTGCCCTTGCCGCCCTCCCCCAGCTCCGGGGGCGCGGCGTTGGCCGAGGCGATGTCGAAGCCCAACGCCGTCATGCCCGCCAACAGCAGGGCCGAGCCGCCCATGCCCCCCAGGCTCTCCAGGAAGCTGCGGCGCGACACGCCCCGCCCGCCGTTCATGATGTCCGGAGTCATCGCTTCAATCCCCACGCCACGCTTGATGGCGGGCAAGGGAGCGGCCTGGGTGGGGAGTGACAATCGCCATTCTGACAATCCCTGCGCCCGCGAGGCAAAAGGGTCCGACCGTGCCTAATGCCTGGGCGGCGGACGACGGATTTGGGCGCCGGACGAATAATCGACCGGCGAATTGACCCGACTAGCGGCCCTGGAAGTCGGCGGGGCGCTTCTCCAGGAACGAGGTCATGCCCTCCCGAAAATCCTGAGTCCGGACCAGTTGCAGGAACTGCAGGAAGACGTGGTGGACGTGGTCGTTGAAGGTCTCGTTCAGCCCCATCCGCATCAGCCGCTTGGCCGACTGCACCGCCAGCGGCGCGTTGTCGGCGATCTCCTTGGCCAGCTTGCGGGCCTCGGTCATCAGCTCGTCGGCGGGGACCACGTGGGTGGCCAGGCCCATCTCCAGGCTCTCCTCGGCCGACAGCGTCCGGCCGGTGAAGATCAGCTCGGCGGCCTTGGACCAGCCGATCAGCCGCGGCAGGAACCAGGTGCCGCCGGACTCCGGCACGATGCCGCGCTTGACGAAGGCCGCGGCCAGCTTGGCGCCCTGGGCCATCATTCGGATGTCGCAGCCGAGCGCGGTGTCCAGGCCATAGCCCGCCGCCGCCCCGTTCAGGGCGCAGATGGTGGGCTTGTTCATGTTGAAGATCACCGTCGGCGGTGCGGTCTTCAGATCCAGATCGACGGAGATGGTGGCCGCCTGGGTCTCCGAGCCGATGCCCGAGCCGCTGGTGGCGCTCACCAGGTCGAGGCCGGCGCAGAAGGCCCGGCCGGTGCCGGTCAGGATCACGCACCGGACCTCCGGGTCGGCGTCGGCCTGCAGCAGCAGCTTGGACAGCAGCGACAGCATGGGGCCGGAAATGGTGTTGAGCCGCTCGGGGCGGTTCAGGGTGAGGACGGCGACCCCGTCGGCCACCTCGTACAGCACCTCGGCCGACTGATCGGCGCGCGCTTGGGCCAGGGTCTCGCTCATCATCAACTCCCATTGTCGGCTTTTTTGTCTTTGGCCCAGCTAAGGACCGCCGGCGACGGGATGCAAGACTTATGGCTTGGGCAGGATGCCGTTCAGGTAGCGCCGCTGGGGGTCGAAGATCGACAGCGGCATGCGCCGCATCCGCGGGTCGAAGGAGATGTGGGTCCAGCGGCCGTATTCGTGGATCAGCTGGTCGAAGACGATCTTGGACCCGAGGATCTTCCTGCAGACCTCATAGGGGGTCAGGCCGGGGCAGTTGAAGTCCACCGCGTAGCCCAGGCAATGGGCGCTGGCCGAGGCCCCCTTCACCGCCCGGTTGAGGTCCGCGCCGCGATAGCCGCTGGAGACATTGATGCTGACCCCCAGCAGGCTGCGCACCGCCTCCATGGCCTTGGCGGTCTCGGTCAGGCGGGCCAGCTCCCGGGGCGGCGGCAGGTTGCTGATCCTCAGCCGCACGGCGGTGTCGGAGTGGGTCAGCTCCTCGAGGGTGAAGTGGGGGCTGAGCTTGGTCATTTGCCCTTCCCCTTCGCCAGGTCCGTGCCGCTCTCGGGCTTGGGCCCGGCGTTGCGGATATTGATCAGCTTGTTCAGCAGGTCGAACCAGAAGGGCGCCCCCAGCATGCCGGCCAGGGCCGTCACCAGCCAGCCGGGCACGCTGGCCAGCTGGGCGAGGGTCAGGGTCGGCGGCGCGGTCCAGCCCACCGGCGCGTTGCGCAGCAGATCGTCGCGGGCCTGTTCGACGGCGGCGGCCTTGGCCGGGAGGTCCCCCGCCTTCGAGGCCTCCGGCGCGCCCGCCTCCACGGTCTTCCTGGCCTGCTCCACCATGGCCGCGCGCAGGGTGGGCTCGGCGTAGAGCCGCTGGACGATGCGGATGGTGTCGACATTGAAGGCCACCGCCAGGACCAGGCCCAGGATGAAGGTGATCAGCTGGGTGTAGCGCTTGTACTGGCCGCTCAGCCGGTCCATGGCGCCGTCGTACCAGCGCTCGATCCCGGCCTTCAGCTTGTCCCAGTCGCCCTGCGCCTCGTTGAGGGCGGTGAGCAGGGCCTCGCGCAGCCGGCCCGGCGGCAGGGCGTCGATGGACTCCTCCACCTGGGCCAGGGCCTGGCCGCTGGCCCCGGCCCGCAGGGCCTGCAGCAGGGCCGAGGAGAAATTGGCGGCCGACACATAGGAGGGCCGGCTCGAACCGCCGCCGCCCACCAGGGGATGGTGGTAGATGTCCTCGTGCCGCAGCTCGAAGCTGGGGCCCAGGTCGCCGGAGGCCCGCTCGGTGGCCGCCTCGGCCTCCTCCGGGGTCAGGGTCGCCGTGGAGGCGGCCTTGTCGACCTTCGCCGTCCCGCTCCCGTGGCCCAGGCCCGAGAGCCAGCGCGCCACGAGGTTGCGCTCCTCGGCCACCGCCTCGGGATGCTCGATCAGCTGGGCGAAGGCCTGCTCCAGCCGCGCCGCCCGCAGCTTGAACCAACCGGCGGCGGCCTCCAGCACCGTGGACAGCAGCAGGGCGAACAGCAGGTAGGTGAAGACCAGGCCGATGGCGACGTCGACGGTGGGGCCCAGCATCACGGCCTCCCCCGGCACGGCCGGACCGACGCGAAATCGGATGCGCGCATGATCTCCCCCCAAGGACACCCATCGAGAGCGGAGGTTAGCCCGTCAACCGCAGGTGTCGCAACCGCCAACCACGCGCGGCGAGGTCCGGTGGATCGCGGCGGCAGCGCCGGGGCCTGATCGCCGCGCCGCGCCGTTCTCCGTGACTTGCGCCGTGACTCCGGCGACTGTCCGACCCCTGCGCCGGGTGTCCGCGCGGAGGATGCTTTCAATCGAAGGAGGCCGGCGTGGCCGATCAAGATGTTCTGTTGGTGGAGCGGCGCGGCGAGGCCGACTGGGTGACCCTGAACCGGCCCGAGCGGCTGAACGCTCTCAACCAGCCGCTGTCGGACGCCCTGCTGGCCTATTTCGAGGCGCGGCGGCGGGACACCGGGGCCCGGGTGATCGTGCTGGCCGGCGCGGGCCGCGCCTTCTCCTCCGGCGCGGATCTGAAGGCCGGCGGCCAGCCGGACCGCCTGCGCGACGGGCCGAACGGCGACTGGATGCTGCGCGACACCCTGAAGGCCATGCGCGCCTGCCCGCAGCCGATCATCGCCCTGGTGCACGGCGCGGCGGCCGGCGGCGGCCTG
>NZ_JAUSLW010000181.1 GCF_030645195.1 Phenylobacterium sp.
GGCTGGGGCGACCTGCTGGCGGCCGCCTGGCCCGCCCTGGCCCCGGTCTTCGGCGCCTCCCCCTACCTGGCCAGCCTGGCCCGCCGCGACCTGCCCCGTCTCCGGGCCCTGCTGGAGGCCGACCCGCAGGCCCGCTTCGAGGACCTGCTGGTCCGCACCGCGGCGCTCTCCGACGCCCCCTGGGACGCCGCCAAGGTGACCTTGCGCAGGCTCAAGGCCGAGGCCCACCTGCTGATCGCCCTGGCCGATCTGGGGGGGCGCTGGGACCTCGACGCCGTCACCGGGGCGCTGGCCCGCTTCGCCGACGCCGCGCTCGCCGCGGCCCTCACCGTGGCCGCCCGCTCGGAGGTCGAGGCCGGCCGCCAGGGCGCGCTGGGAACCGGCCCCGCCGGCCCGGTCCCCGGCTATTTCTGCATCGCCATGGGCAAGCACGGCGCCTACGAACTCAACTATTCCAGCGACATAGACATCTCGGTCTTCTACGAGCCCGAGCTGCTGCCGCTGGCCGACGGCCACGAGACCCAGGGCTTCGCCGTTCGCCTGACCAACAAGCTGGCCGAGCTGATGGCCGACAAGACCGGCGACGGTTACGTCTTCCGCGTCGACCTGCGCCTGCGCCCCGACCCGTCCTCGACGCCGCTCGCCGTGCCGGTGGCCGCGGCCATGGACTACTACGAGAGCGTCGGCCAGAACTGGGAGCGCGCGGCCTTCATCAAGGCCCGCGCCTGCGCCGGCGACATCCCCCGCGGGGAGGCCTTCCTGAAGGAGCTGACCCCCTTCGTCTGGCGCAAGAACCTCGACTTCGCCGCCATCGCCGACATCCACTCCATCAAGCGCCAGATCCACGTCCACAAGGTCGACGACCGCCTGACCGCCAAGGGCATGGACCTCAAGCTGGGGCGCGGCGGCATCCGGGAGATCGAGTTCTACGTCCAGACCCAGCAGCTGATCCTGGGCGGCCGCCATCCGGATCTCCGCTCGCGGCGCACCCTCGACGCCCTGCGCGCCCTCCATGTGGCCGGCCATGTCGGGGCCAAGGCCTGCGAGGAGATGACCGAGGGCTACCACATGCTCCGCGCCGTGGAGCACCGCATCCAGATGCTGGCCGACGAGCAGACCCACAAGCTCCCGGAGTCCGACACCGATCGGCAGCGGGTCGGGGCCCTGGCCGGTTACGCCAAGCTGCGATCCTTCGACGCCGCCATCGAGAAGACCCTCAAGGCCGTCAACCGCCGCTATGGCGAACTCTTCCCCGACGAGGAGCAGCTCTCCTCGCGCTTCGGCAGCCTGATCTTCACCGGGGTGGACGACGACCCGGAGACCCTGGCCACCCTGTCGCGCATGGGCTTCTCCCAGCCCGCCCGGGTCTCCCAGACCATCCGCGGCTGGCACCACGGCCACATCTCGGCCACCCGCACCGAGCGGGGCCGCGAGCTCTTCACCCGCCTGGCCCCGCGCCTGCTGGAGGCCGCCAACGCCACCGGCGCGCCGGAC
>NZ_JAUSLW010000203.1 GCF_030645195.1 Phenylobacterium sp.
GGCCTGCGCCTGGAGGCCAACGCCGAGCGCCACCTCAAGGGGCCGGCGGAGATGGAGCGCCTGTTCGCCCGCTTCCCAGGCGCGGTGGAACGCAGCGCTGAGATCGCCGATCGCATCGGCTTCGATCTCGGCCAGCTCAAGTACGAATATCCCGACGAGCCGGTGCCGCCGGGCAAGACCGCCATCCAGCACCTGCGCGACCTGGCCTGGGAAGGCGCCCGGTGGCGGTTCTCCACCGGCATGGGAGAGAAGGAGCGGGCCACCATCGCCCACGAGCTGGACCTGATCGAGAAGCTGGGCTTCGCCAACTACTTCCTCACCGTCCACGACATCGTCAAATGGGCCCGGGACCAGGACATCCTCTGCCAGGGGCGCGGCTCGGCGGCCAATTCCTGCGTCTGTTTCTGCCTGGGCATTACCGCGGTGGATCCCACCAAGGCCGACCAGGACCTGCTGTTTTCCCGCTTCATCTCCGAGAAGCGCGGCGAACCCCCCGATATCGACGTCGACTTCGAACATGAGCGGCGCGAGGAGGTGATGCAGTACGTCTATCGCCGCTACAGCCGCGAGCGGGCGGCCATCGTCGCCACCGTCATCCACTACCGCCCGCGCATGGCCATCCGCCAGGTGGGCAAGGCGCTGGGCCTCACCGAGGACGTCACCGCCGCGCTCGCCGGCACGGTCTGGGGCAGCTGGGGCGACATGGTCCCCGACGACCACATCCGCCAGGTGGGGCTCGACCCCGCCAATCCCGAGATCCGCCGCGCCACGGCGCTCGCCCAGGAGCTGCTCAAATTCCCCCGTCACCTCTCGCAGCACGTGGGGGGCTATGTGCTCACCAAGCGGCGGCTCGACGAGACCGTGCCCATCGGCAACGCCGCCATGAAGGACCGCACCTTCATCGAGTGGGACAAGGACGACATCGACGCCCTGCAGCTGATGAAGGTCGACGTCCTGGCGCTCGGCATGCTGACGGCGCTCAAGCGCAGCTTCGCGATGCTGCCGC
>NZ_JAUSLW010000212.1 GCF_030645195.1 Phenylobacterium sp.
CCCGCGCAACGCCGCCACCATCGCCGACAATGTGGGCGACAATGTCGGCGACTGCGCCGGCATGGCCGCCGACCTGTTCGAGACCTATGCGGTGACCACCGTCGCGACCATGGTCCTGGCCGCCATCTTCTTCGGCGGCTCGGCGCTGCTGCCGAACATCATGCTGCTGCCGCTGGCCATCTGCGGCGTCTGCATCATCACCTCGATCATCGGCACCTTCGCCGTTCGCCTGGGCAAGTCGGGCTCGATCATGGGCGCCCTCTACCAGGGCCTCATCGTCACCGGCGTGCTCTCGGCCATCGCGCTCTGGTTCCTGATCCCCTCGCTGGTGACCGAACCCCTGACGGTGAACGCCGGCACCCCGCTCGAGAAGACCTTCGACGCCCTGTCGCTGTTCTATTGCTCCATGGCGGGCCTGGTGATCACCGCGCTGATCGTGATGATCACCGAGTACTATACGGGCACCAACTTCCGCCCCGTGAAGTCCGTGGCCCAGGCCTCGGTCTCCGGCCACGGCACCAACGTGATCCAAGGCCTGGCCATGAGCCTCGAGGCCACCGCGGCCCCGGCGCTGGTGATCATCGTCGGCATCATCGTCACCTATAACCTGGCGGGCCTGTTCGGCATCGCCATCGCCACCACCGCCATGCTGTCCCTGGCGGGCTTCGTCGTCGCCCTGGACGCCTTCGGTCCGGTCACCGACAACGCTGGCGGCATCGCCGAAATGGCCGGCCTGCCCCCGGAAGTGCGCGTCACCACCGACGCGCTCGACGCCGTCGGCAACACCACCAAGGCGGTCACCAAGGGCTATGCGATCGGTTCGGCCGGTCTCGGCGCCCTGGTGCTGTTCGCGGCCTATACGGAAGATCTGAAGTACTTCGCGGCCAACGCCCAACCCGGCTCGTTCTTCGACGGCCTGGGCGCGGTGGCCTTCGATCTCTCCAACCCGTACGTCGTGGTCGGCCTGCTGTTCGGCGGCCTGCTGCCGTTCCTGTTCGGCGGCATGTCGATGACCGCCGTCGGTCGCGCTGCGCAATCGGTCGTGGTCGAGGTGCGCCGCCAGTTCCGCGAAAATCCGGGGATCATGACCGGCGAGGTGAAGCCCGAATACGGCCGCGCCGTCGACATCCTGACCAAGGCCGCGATTCGCGAGATGATCGTGCCGTCGCTGTTGCCGGTGGCCTCGCCGATCGTGCTGTTCTTCGTCATCAACGCCATCGCCGGCAAGGTCGACGCCTTCGCCTGCGTCGGCGCGATGCTGATGGGCGTGATCGTCACCGGCCTGTTCGTCGCCATCTCGATGACCTCGGGCGGCGGCGCATGGGACAACGCCAAGAAGGTGATCGAAGAAGGCTTCACCGACTCCGACGGCGTCCTGCACGGCAAGGGTTCGGAGGCTCATAAGGCCGCCGTGACCGGCGACACCGTCGGCGACCCCTACAAGGACACCTCGGGTCCCGCGGTGAACCCGATGATCAAGATCACCAACATCGTCGCCCTGCTGCTGCTGGCGGTCTTGGCGGCTCACTGATCGGTACGCCGATCTCCTGAGGCGGACATGAAGACGCCCCGGAGAGCGATCTCCGGGGCGTTTTTCTTGCGATGATGATGCGGCGACTGCTTAGCGGCGGTCGCCGGGGCGGCTGCCGGGGACGCCTTCGTCCTGGTTGGGCATCATGGTGCCGCGGCCGACGGTGCCGATCAGCTGCTCCAAGATGGTCAGCTCGCGGCCCCGGGTCGGGGTCTCACGGCCGTTGAAGGCGATGACCTTGCCGTCCTTCAGGCTGTACTGGCTGACGCTTTCCACCAGCTCGGTGTCCTTGTTGAAGGCGATGGCGGTGACGTCCCGGCGGGTGGTCTTCGGCATGCGGAAGGCCACGGTCTCCTTGACCTGGTCGATATAGAACCAGACGTTGGGGTCGAAGGTCGAGGTGGCCGAGGGCGATCCCAGCCGTCCGCGGACCACCGACTTGGTGTCAGTCCCCACCTTGACGTCCTTCGGATTGGCGTCGATCGCCTGGAATCCGGAGTAGGTGGTGATCGGCGCGCAACCGGCCGTGGCCATCAGGCCGGCGGCGATAGCGGCGAAAGCGACACTGCGAAACATGTGCGGACCACACCCGTTCAATTTTCCTGGGCTTTGACCTATCGCTCGCGGCCCCTTACTGCAATGCCGCCCTTAAGGCCCCCTTTGGGCGAAATCGAGGCCAAGATGCTTCTGGACCGTTTGTTCCGCCCCAAGCCGACCCTCGTCGCGGGCCGCGCCCTCTATGCCGGCGTGGTGAAACAGGCCCGGACGCCGGCCCTGTACGAGGCGCTGGGCGCGCCCGACACCGTCGAGGGACGCTTCGAGATCTACACCCTGCACGTCTTTCTGCTGCTGGATCGCCTGCGCCGCCAGGGGCCGCAGGCCAGCGACACCTCCCAGGCCCTGTTCGACACCTATGTCGCCTCCCTCGACGACGCCCTGCGCGAGATGGGGGTCGGCGATCTCTCGGTGGGCAAGAAGATGCGCAAGCTGGGGGAGGCCTTCTACGGCCGGGTGAAGTCCTATGAGATCGCCTTCGAATCGCTGCCCGACACCAGCGCGCTGAACGCCCTGCTGACCCGCACTGTCTATGCCGAGGCCGAATCGGCCGCCCTGCCGAGGCTGGCCGACTATGTGATCGCCCAGCGCGCGGGACTGGCGGCCCAGCCGCTGGAGGCCCTGCTGGCCGGCTACGCCGTCTGGAGCCCCGCATGAAACGCGCCTGGAGACAGACGATTCGCCTGGGCGAGCTCTCCAAGGGGCCGGTGAAGCTGCGCCTGGAGCCCGACGCCGAGACCCGCGCCCTGATCGCCAGGGAGGTGGGGCTGGAAAGCCTGCCGGCCCTGACCGCCGACATCACGGTCCATCCCTGGCTGGACGGGGCGGAGATCCTCGGCCAGTTCGACGCCGTGGTGGAGCAGATCTGCGGGGTCAGCCTGGAGCCCTTCGAGCAGGCGCTCAGCGCCGACATCGAGTTCCGCGTCGTCCCGGCCGGCAGCCCCAACGCTCCGGCTGAGTCGGAGGCCGCCACCGTCGAACTGGAGTTCGATCCCGACGAACCCGATCCGCCGGACGTGCTGGCCGACGAGGAGATCGACCTGTCGGCCTACCTCATCGAGCAGCTGGCCCTGGAGATGGATCCCTTTCCCCGTAAGCCCGGGGCGACCTTCGACTACGTCCCGGACACCACCGACCTGTCGCCCTTCGCCGCGCTCAAGAAGCTCAAGGGCGAGGGCGAATGAGGCCGCTCGCCCTGGGCGGTTTGCATCGCCCGGCCTGGGCTGTATCGTCCCGGCGCGCTCGCAATAGGGGGCTGGACGCAACGTTTTGACCCGAACACTGGTCATTTCCATAGACGCGATGGGCGGCGACCACGGACCTTCCGTGACCGTGCCCGCCCTGGCGCTCGCCGCCAAGGCGATGGCCCCCACCACCCGGTTCCTGGCGCACGGCGACGAGGCCACCCTGGCGTCCGAGCTGGCGCGCCATCCGGGCCTGGCCTCCCAGGTCGAGATCCGCCACACCGACAAGGTCATCGCCTCGGACGAAAAGCCCGCCGTGGCCCTGCGCCGGGGCAAGGGCAGTTCCATGTGGAACGCCGTCGAAGCCGTGAAGACCGGCGAGGCCGTGGCCGCGGTCTCCGCGGGCAACACCGGCGGCCTGATGGCCATCTCCAAGCTGATCCTGCGCATGAGCGTCGACGTCGACCGCCCCTGCCTGGTGGCCAGCTGGCCGGGCGCCAAGGGCCTGACCACCGTGCTGGACGTGGGCGCCAACATCGACTGCGACGCCGAGCGGCTGGTGGAGTTCGCCATCATGGGCGAGGCCTTCCACCGCGCCTTCCACGGGGTGGCCAAGCCCACGGTGGGCCTGATCAATGTCGGGTCCGAGGATGTGAAGGGCCACGAGGAGGTGCGCCTGGCGCACGCCATCCTGCGCTCGGGCAAGTTCGACCTGGACTATCGCGGCTTCATCGAGGGCGACGACCTGTCGAAGAACACCGTCGACGTGGCGGTCACCGACGGATTCACCGGCAACATCATGCTCAAGGCCGCCGAGGGCACTGGACGCTATGTGGAGGCCGAGCTGCGGGCCGCCCTCACCAGCTCCCTGATCACCACCGCCGGCGCCCTGCTGGCGCGGGCCGGCCTGCGGCGGTTCGGACGGAAGCTGAACCCACCGCGCGCGGCGCCCCTCTTGGGCCTCAATGGCGTGGTGGTGAAGTCCCATGGGGGCGCCAAGGCCCAGGATTTCGCCGACGCCATCGCCATGGCCGCCAGCCTTTCGCAAAGCGACTTCGCCACCGAGGTCGAAAAGAATATGACGCGGCTCACCGCCGCCGTGGCCGAGTCGAGCGCGCCGGCCGTCGATGGAGCCGCAACAGTTGACTAGAGTCCTGCGTAGCGTCGTGACCGGGGTCGGGGGCTATCTGCCCGACGAGATCGTCACCAATGCCGATCTCTCGAAGGTCGTCGACACCAGCGATGAGTGGATCATCGAGCGCACCGGCATCCGCCAGCGCCACCGCGCCGCGCCGGACCAGCCGGTGTCCGATCTCGCGGTGGAAGCCGCGAAGAGGGCGCTTGCCGCCGCCGGCAAGACGCCGGCCGACGTCGACCTGATCATCGTGGGCACCACCACACCCGACCTGACCTTCCCGGCCGTGGCCACCATCGTCCAGCGCAAGCTGGGCTGCCCGGTGGGGATCGCCTTCGACGTCCAGGCGGTGTGCTCGGGCTTCGTCTTCGCCCTGGCCAACGCCGACGGCTTCGTGGCCCGGGGGCGGTCGAAGTGCGCCCTGGTCATCGGGGCCGAGACCATGACCCGGCTGATGGACTGGACCGACCGCGGCACCTGCGTGCTGTTCGGCGACGGGGCCGGCGCCGTGGTGCTGGAGCCGGGGGAGGGCGACGGCGGCACCGCCGACCGCGGCCTGCTGGGCTTCGCCCTGCGCGCCGACGGGACCAAGCAGGACCTGCTCTATGTCGATGGCGGGGTCTCCACCACCGGCCAGATCGGTCACCTGCGGATGCAGGGCAACCAGGTCTTCCGCCACGCTGTGGTCAACATCTCCGAGGCCGTGGTGGCCGCGGCCGCCGATGCGGGCATCGAGGTCTCCGAGGTCGACTGGTTCATCCCCCACCAGGCCAACCAGCGCATCCTGGAGGGGGTCGCCCGCCGCCTGGGCATTGACGACAAGAAGGTCATCTCCACGGTGGCCAAGCACGCCAACACCTCGGCCGCCTCCATCCCGCTGGCCCTGGCCGAGGGGGTGGCAGACGGCCGCATCAAGCCGGGCCAGCTTCTGCTGATGGAGGCCATGGGCGGCGGCCTGACCTGGGGCGCCTGCGTGGTGCGCCTGTAGGCGAAAGCCTCAGCTGATTCCCCAATCTACGCCTTGAAGTCTTTGACCTGATGCGACAATCAGGTCATGACGGTTCTCCGACGTTTTCCGCGATTGCGTCTCGTCGGTGGTGGTTCAGTAGGGGGCAGGGGCGAGTATGAAGGGCGCGACGGTGACGCGAGCCGACCTGTGCGAGGCGGTTCACGAGGAGGTGGGCCTGACCCGCCAGGACTGTTCCGAACTCGTGGAACGCACGCTGGAACTGGCCTCCCAGGCGCTGGAGCGTGGCGAACAGGTCAAGCTCTCGGGCTTCGGCGTCTTCCAGGTCCGCGCCAAGCGCGCTCGCATGGGGCGCAATCCCAAGACCGGCGAGCCCGCGGCCATCGAGCCGCGCCGCGTGATCGGCTTCCGCGCCTCGCAGGTCATGAAGGCGCGAGTAGACCGCGCCCTCGGAAAGTAGCCAGGCGCCCCTGTGGCCAAGGGCCCGGACGCCTTTCGCACCATTTCGGAAGCGGCCGACGAGCTGGGCGTGCCCCAGCATGTGCTGAGATTCTGGGAGACCAAGTTCTCCTTCATCCGTCCGATGAAGCGGGCGGGCGGTCGCCGCTTCTATCGTCCGCAGGACATCGCGGTGCTGCGCGGGGTCAAGACCCTGCTCCACGACGACGGCTACACGATCAAGGGCGTCCAGCGCCTGCACAAGGAACAGGGCCTCAAGCGCCTGCTGGCCGCCGCCAACGGGGAGGGCGCGCCGCCGCCGGCTCCCGCCCGTGACGAGGGGCCGATCCTGGGCCTCTCCAGCGCTCACCTGGGTTCCGATGGTCGCGAACGCCTGGTCTTCGCCCTCGACGACCTCCAGGCCGCCAAGCGACGCCTGGACGCGCTGTTGAAGCGCTAGAGCGTTTCCCGCCTGACTTGGATCAATTCAGGCGATCAGGAAGAGCGACCAAGCAAGGACTCTAGAGCCCCGTTTCGATTCATTCGAAACGGGAACAGCTCTAGGGGTTCTCCGCCACGAAGGCTCGGTACCGTTCCAGCAGCAGCGGCCAGCCGTAGTCGCCGGCCATCTCCGCCCGATAGTCGGCCGCCCCCTCGCCATGCCGCTCGAAGGCGCGGTGGGTGAGGGTGACGCCGGTGGCCTCGCCGGCCTGCGCGAACCGCAGCTCGACGATACTGGCCAGGTCCGGATTGGGCTGCGGCGTGGAGTCCGGGCCGATCTGCCACAGAAAGACCAGGTGGCGACCCGGGTGGAAGGTGAGGGTGCGGCCCCAGTCGACGCGGAAACCGTGCGGTCCGATCTCCGAGCACATCGCGCCCTCGGCTTCGCCGATGCCGATGAAGGCCGGGGTCAGGCCGCCCTGGCCGCAATAGGTGTATTCGGGCGGCCACCAGTCGCCGAACCGGGCCAGGAACAGGTCGAAGGCGCGGTCCGGCAGGGGCGCGACGGTGACCGTCAGTTCCACGGGTTCGACAAGCTGCGCCACGGTCGGCTCCTATGTTCGCCTGCCCCGGAAATTCAGCTTGCCCATGCGCCGCAAGAGGTTAGAAGGGCCGCCTTGCCGATGTCGGAGCGTGGCGCAGCCTGGTAGCGCACTTGACTGGGGGTCAAGGGGTCGCAGGTTCGAATCCTGTCGCTCCGACCATCGGAAGGCCGAAGGGGCGCTCTCGCAAGAGGGCGCCCTTTTCGTTTAGCGGCCCCGGTTCATCCAGGACAGCAGCGGCAGGATGGGCACGCCCCAGCCGATGCCGGCCACGGCGAAGAAGGCGAGCTTCAGGGCCCAGTGGTCGGGCACGTACTCGCTGAGCGTGCTCATCCCCCAGATATAGGCGGCGAGGAAAACCAGGATGCCGATCCCGCCGACGAACTTCCGGACACGTGCGCTCATGGCGCCGGTATAGGGCGCGGCTAGCGGCGGCGAAAGATGGCGAAGGGGGCGAGGAACAGGATCGAGCCCACGGTGGCGGCGATCAGGCTGCCCACGAAGCCCACCAGGCGGATCTCGAGCCCTCCGGCGATCACCCGGCCCAGCATGGCGCCCACCAGGCCCACGGCCATATAGACGAACAGGCTGTGGCGGCGGCCGAGCGAGAGCGCGGCGATCCATCCCGCCAGCATCCCGATCAGGATCTCGCCAAACAGCCCGACGCCGTCCATGAATTCGCCTCAACGCCCCCGTCTGGCTTGCTTTGACCATCCCCGGTTCGGATGACGCGCGCAAGCGTGGACGCGCGGCGGGGTCTCAAGGTAAGGGTCGCCCCAGGAACGCCTCGAAAGGCTCTTAGTCACCCCCCATGACGTCTTTTCTCCGCTCGGATCGGTCGCGGCCGGTCGCCATCTGGCTCTTCGCCGTCGCCCTCCTGGTCCTGGCCATGGTTGTGGTGGGCGGAGCCACGCGCCTGACGGACTCAGGTCTCTCCATCACCCAGTGGAAGCCGGTCGCCGGCGCCCTACCGCCGATGTCGGCCGGCGACTGGAACGCGGAGTTCGCGCGCTACCGCGAGATTCCCCAGTACCAGCAGCTAAATTCGGGCATGAGCCTGGAGGCCTTCAAGGCCATCTATTGGTGGGAGTGGAGCCACCGGCTGCTGGGCCGACTGGTGGGCGCCGCCTTCGCCATTCCCTTCGCCTATTTCCTGATCCGCCGTCAGATCCCCAAGCGGCTGATCTGGCGCTGCGCGGTGCTGTTTGGCCTCGGCGGCCTGCAGGGCCTGGTGGGCTGGTGGATGGTGGCCAGCGGCCTCTCGGATCGGGTCTCTGTGGCGCCCGAGCGCCTGACCCTGCACCTGGGCCTGGCCTTCGCCCTGCTGGCGGGCCTGGTCTGGACCGCGCTCGACGCCTGGACCGGCGCACCGCGCCAGACCGTGCCCAGCCCCTGGAACCTGCGCGCCTTCGGCCTGGCGGGTCTGATCTATGCCCAGATCCTGCTGGGGGCGCTGGTCGCCGGCAACGACGCGGGGCTGGTCTATAACGACTGGCCGCTGATGAACGGCGCCCTGTTCCCCAAGGACTACGCGGGGCAGAGCCTCTGGGCGACCCTGGCCCACAGCCAGGCGGCGGTGCAGCTGCATCACCGGCTGATGGCCTATCTGCTGCTGATCGTCACCCTGGCCGCCGCGGTGGCCGCCCAGCGCTCCCGCTATCTGCCCGGCGAGGCCAAGGCCCTGGCCCTGGTCCTGGGCGGAACGGTCCTGGTCCAGGCCGGGCTGGGCGTCGCCACCTTGATGGCCGGCGTCCCCCTCTGGCTTGGCCTGCTGCACCAGGTCACCGCGGCCCTGCTCCTGGCCTTCGCCACCGCGTTCGCCTGGCGGGTGCGGCGGCCCTAGAGTCGATACTGGGTCGCGTGACGGACGCCTGAACCGCCATCCACTTCAGGCTGTCACGCTTTGAAACTCGCCCACGGGCCGGTGACGGCCAGCGTCATGCCCGGCCAGTAGATGTTGACGAACATCGTCGTGCCGTCCGGCGAGAAACAGACGCCCGCCAGTTCGGCGTTGGTGGCGGTGTCGCCCCCCAGCAGGGCGGCGTTGCGGCCCAGGGTGTAGATCTTCCCCTGGGGCGTGATGGCGCGCAGGAAGTTGATCCCGCCGATCTTGTCCTCGCAGGCGAAGAGGTGGCCCCAGGGCGCCACGGCGATGTTGTCGCACATCTCCATGACGGCGATGTCGGTGGGCTGGGAAAAGAGCTCCAGGCGGCCGCCGGTCTCGCCGGCCTGGCCCTCCCGCGAGCTGGGGACATAGCGCATCACCTGGCCGCCCCCGGCCGGGCCGCCGCTGGTGCAGGCGAAATAGATCTCCCCCTGGCCGTAGAAGACGCCCTCGCCGCGAGCGAACCAGGCCGCCCCCTTGGCGTGGCCGCGATAGCGCAGGTCCTCGTAAGGGTTGTCGACGCCGTCCAGGTCGACCCAGTGGACGGCCCGGGAGTCGCCGACCGCCCAGTAGGGAGTCTCCCAGTTGCGGGGATCGCCGTCGGCGCCCTCGGGCAGGCACAGGGCCTGGAGCTTGCCCCCGGCCAGCAGTCTGGTGCGGTCATTGGGCAGGTAGCGGTAGAAGAGGCCGAACCCGTCGCCCATGTCCTCGGTCATGTAGACGACCCCGGTGCGCGGATCGACGGCGGCGGCCTCGTGACGGAAGCGGCCCATGGCCTCGATGGGGGTCGGATCGGCCAGGCCCTTGCCGCGCGAGGGGACCTCGAAGACCCAGCCGTGGTCCTTCTGGGCTTCCTGGCCCTTGTTCTGGGTGGTCTCCTCGCAGGAGAGCCACGAGCCCCAGGGCGTGATCCCACCCGCGCAGTTGGTGGAGGTTCCGGCCAGGCTGAGGTGGGCCCGCTCCAGGGTCTTCCTGCGCAGGTCGTAGACCAGGGTGGTGGTCCCGCCGCCGAAGGGCATACCGTCGTCGCCCCGGTCATAGACGCGGTCGGCGGCGACCTTGCCCGCCAGGGCGCGGCCGGGGCCGAAGGCGGTGATGCGGCTGTCCGAGGGCTTGATCTCATGGTTGCGCACCAGGGCCACGCGGTCGTTGTCCAAGGCGAAGCAGCCCATGCCGTCCATCTTGCCGGGCGTCACAAGCCCGTCGCTCATCGGATCGCCGGCCCTGGAGACCACGGTGTAGGAGAAGCCCTCGGGCAGGTCGAAGAGCCCCGCCGGGTCGCGGCGCAGGGGGCCGTAGCCGGCCACCTCGCTCCGATAGCCCCCAACCTCCGCCTCCTGGGCGGCGGCGAACCGGGAAAAGCCGGAGAAGGCGAGGGTGGCCGCGGTGGCGCGGATGAGCTGACGTCGCGACGTGAACATGGGGCATCCCGGACTCGGCGCCGGGCGTGGCGGCCGCTAGCGAGGTTTCACCATAATCGCATGACGTTCGTTTGACGCGGTATTCAGATACCCATTCGCGGAAACCCTTATAGCGTAAGGATTTCCGCCGTTTGGCCGATCGGAACTGTTGACAGGCCGGGCCAGCCGACGTATCAGCGCGCCTCTTTCGTCGGGATCTCCTGGTCCCACCTCTATTACGGACCCGTTCCCATGATGAAGACGACGGCTTCTCTGAAGCCCGCCGACGTCACGAAGAAGTGGATCGTGATCGATGCCGAGAACGCCGTCGTCGGCCGTCTCGCCTCGTTCATCGCCATGCGTCTTCGCGGCAAGCACCGCCCCGACTACACCCCGCACGTCGACTGCGGCGACTATGTCGTCGTGATCAACGCCGACAAGGTGAAGTTCACCGGCAAGAAGCTGACCGACAAGATCTACTACCGCCACACCGGTCACCCCGGCGGCATCAAGCAGCGCAGCGCCGGCCAGATCCTGGACGGCAAGTTCCCGGAACGCATCCTGGAAAAGGCTGTCGAGCGCATGCTGCCCAAGGAAAGCCCCCTGGCGCGCGCCCAGATGACCCATCTGCGCCTCTACAATTCGCCCGAGCATCCGCATGAGGCGCAAGCCCCCGAGACCATCGCGTTCAAAGAGATGAACGCCAAGAACGTGCGGAGCGCGTAAGCAGATGTCCGAACCCCAAGGCTTCGAGGCCCTGCAAAGCCTCTCCTCGCAACCGGCCGCCGAGCCGGCCGTGCAAAAGATCGACAAGTTCGGCCGCGCCTACGCCACCGGCAAGCGGAAGAACGCGATCGCCAAGGTCTGGATCAAGCCCGGCAAGGGTGTGGTCACGATCAACGGCCGCGACCAGGAAATCTATTTCGCCCGTCCCGTGCTGCGCATGATGATCGCCCAGCCCTTCCAGGTCACCGACCGGGTCGGCCAGTTCGACGTCGTCGTCTCGGTGCAAGGCTCCGGCCTGTCGGGCCAGGCTGGCGCGATCCGCCACGGCCTGTCCAAGGCGCTCACCTACTATGAGCCGGGCCTGCGCCCGGTGCTCAAGCCGCACGGCTTCCTGACCCGCGACAGCCGCGTGGTCGAGCGGAAGAAGTACGGCAAGGCGAAGGCGCGACGCAGCTTCCAGTTCTCGAAGCGCTAAACCCGCGCGCGTTCACTCGCGTTATGCAAAGGGGCGCTTCGGGAAACCGGGGCGCCCCTTCTGCTATCTGGAATTCGGCTCGATCAGGAGCAAGCCATGACCCACACGGTATTCATCGACGGCGAGGCCGGCACCACGGGCCTGCAGATCCGCGAGCGGCTGCTGGCCCGCACCGACCTGCAACTGCTCTCCATCGACCCGGCCAAGCGCAAGGACGTGGCCGCCCGCGCCGAGCTGCTGAATGGCGCCGACGTGGTGATCCTCTGCCTGCCCGACGAGGCGGCCATTGAGGCGGTCAGCCTGATCACCAATCCCGCCGTGCGGGTGATCGACCCCTCCACCGCCCACCGGGTGGCCCCGGACTGGGCCTTCGGCTTCCCTGAGGCCATCCTCGGCCAGCGGGAGAAGATCGCGGGCTCCAAGCGGGTGTCGAACCCCGGCTGCTATTCCACCGGCGCCATCGCCCTGATCCGGCCCCTGGTGGACGCCGGCCTGCTGCCGGCCGAGCAGCCGGTGACCATCAACGCGGTCTCCGGCTATTCGGGGGGCGGGCGGCAGATGATCGCCGAGTTCGAGGACGAGAGCGCGGCCGACTACACCACCGTCGCCTACCGCATCTATGCGACGGGCCTCTCCCACAAGCACGCGCCGGAGATCGCCGACCGCGGCGGCCTGGTTCACAAGCCGATCTTCACCCCCGCCGTGGGCCGCTATCACCAGGGCATGATCGTCGAGATCCCGCTGCACCTCTGGTCGTTGCCGAAGAAGCCGACGCTCGCGGCCGTGCAGGCGGCCCTGGCCGAGCGCTATCAGGGGGAGCAGTTCGTCGAGGTCGCCTCGCTGGAGGAGGCGCAGGCCGTCAAGACCCTCGATCCCGAGGGCCTGAACGGCACCAACCGCATGAAGCTCTTCGTGTTCGGCAACGAGGCGGAGGGCCAGGCGCGGCTGGTGGCCCTGCTGGACAATCTGGGCAAGGGCGCCTCGGGCGCCTGCGTGCAGAACATGAACCTCATGCTGGGTCTGGACGAGGCGGCGGGACTCTGAGGTCGGGCGAGGGCAGGGTGAAACCTTCGGGCTCTCACCCACGTATGACCTGACATGACCCAGACCCTCGACCGCCGCCGCTTCCTCACCACCTCCGCCGTGGCCCTGGCGCTCGCCCCCGCTGGCTCGGCCCTGGCCGCCCTACCGGCCGCGCTGGATCCGAAGTGGAAGAAGCTCACCGACGCCCAGTGGAAGGCGCGGCTGCTCGGCGACGCCTATCGCGTCCTGCGCCATGAGGACACCGAGCGGCCGGGAACCAGCCCGCTGCTGAAGGAGCACCGCAACGGGACCTTCGTCTGCGCCGGCTGCGGCTGGGCCCTGTTCAAGAGCACGGCGAAGTACGAGAGCGGCACCGGCTGGCCCTCCTTCTTCACCTCCATCGGCGGCGGCCTGATCAAGAAGCCCGACTTCGCCATCGGGGTCCTGCGCACCGAGTACCACTGCGCCCAGTGCCTGGGTCACCAGGGCCACGTCTTCAATGACGGCCCGCGCCCCACCGGCCTGCGCTACTGCAACAACGGCGTCGCCCTGCGGTTCGTCCCGGCCTGAACCCCAAGGCGGCCCGCCGCGAGAGCTTCCACATCCAGGGATTGCGGGGCCGCCGCGACGCGGTTCGGCGACCATTGACATGGCTCGCGGTGCGGCCAGTAGTGCAGCTTCCTTTGACCGGCCGCACGCTTCCAAGATCCCTACGCCGGGGTCACCTCGGCCCCTCCGCCGACGGATAGCGCAAGCAAATGGCGAAGGCCCGGGGGGCCCAGGCGCATGCGCTATCGTGATTTGAACGGCCTGGCGCTCGCCGCCAGCCTGACCTTCGCCGCCATCGCCGGACCGGCCCTCGCCCAGACCTCCAATCCCTATGACGGCCTGAAGAAGACCGTCTCGGTGGACAAGTTCCAGGCCGCCGAAGCGGTTGGCGGCACGGTGACGGCCGAGGGCATGACCGCCATGCTCACCGACGCCCTGAGCCGCGACGGCCGCTTCGTGGTGGTCGAGCCTGTGGGCGGCGCCGACACTGTCGCTCCGCTCGCCGCCAGCGCCGTCGTGCGCGCGGCGGTGACCAAGTACGAACCGGCCGCCGGGGGCTCCAGCCTGGGGATCGGCGGCCTGCCCATGGGATCGCTGTTCGCGGCCCGGGCCGGGGTGCGTTCCCAGAAGTCGGTGATGGAGATCTCCCTGCGCCTGGTGGACAGCGCCACGGGTCAGGTGATCTCCACCTCCAAGGCCCAGGGTTTCGCCAAGTCCTCGGGCGTGGACGCCACCCTGGTGGACTCCCGCACCGGCGCCTCGGCCACCGGCGGCCGCTTCAAGGCCTCGCCCATCGGTCAGGCCGGTGAGGACGCCATCGCCAAGGCCGTCGAACTGATCGCCGCCAGCATGCGCGACGTGCCCTGGTCGGCCCTGGTGATCGAGGCCAGCAGCGGCAAGATCTATGTGAACGCCGGCGCCGACCGCAACGTCCAGTCGGGCACGGCCCTGCACGTCTATCGCAAGGGCAAGGTGCTCACCGATCCCTCCACCGGGGTGGTGCTGGACGTGGAGATGGAGCCCATCGGGGTGATCCAGGTCGACAGCGTGCGCGACAAGATCTCCACCGCCGTGGTCACCAGCGGCGGGCCGCCGGCCCGCGGCGACGTGCTGAGATTGAACTAAGGGCCGCCTTGCGACGACCTGCACAGAAGCACAAAGGACGATCCCATGCGCAAGACACCCCTCATCCTGGCCGGCGCCATCGCCTTCGACCTCGGCCTGATGGTCGTTTCGGGTCAGGCCGCCGAGGTCCCCAAGGGGCCGGACGCTCCCGCCACCACGGTCCGCAAGGCGGGCGGCAGCTCGCAGGAGTACCTGAAGATCAAGCTGACCGACGCACTCATCAGTTCCTACAGCATCAACGGCTCCCATACCGCCAAGGGCTGCATCCTCAAGCTCGGCAAGGTGGTCGACGTGGCCGGAGGCCAGGAATGTCAGATTCCCGCCAAGACCGCCCCGGCCAAGTGATTCCGCTTCCCGGGCCCCGTTTCGAAAAGGTTCAAGCCATGCGCAAGACACCTCTCATCCTGGCCGGCGCGATCGCCTTCGATCTCGGCGTCATGGTGGTCGCTGGTCACGCGGCGGATGCGGTCAAGGTTCCGCAGCCTGCCCCCGCCGGCAAGACGTCTCAGGACCTTTACATGAAGACCGAGAAGGCCGGCGTGAGCCTGAACTTCGCCAAGTTCAACGTCGATTACCTCAAGATCGACAACGTCCAGACGCGCCAGGCCTGCAAGGCGGGCGGCGGGGAGGTGGTGGTGAAGGACGGCGCCGCCCAATGCCAGACGCCGGTCAAGACCGGCCCCGGCGGGCGATGACCTCGACCCGTGGCCTCTGACGCGGCCAGGTCGGAGCCGGTCCGGCTCTCCGCCGGCGACCCCGCCCAGGGCGCTCTGAGCACGGGCCGCGTGACCCTGGTGCTGGGGGGCGAGGCGGTGGACTTCGAGCTCACCGTTCCGGCCGGCCCGGCCTCCATCGAGGACCTGCTGCCGATCTTCCATGGCCTCAGCGACCTCATGGGCGACCGCGCCATCGCGCGCGCCACGGCGTCGGGCGAGACTCTGTCCTGCAAGGCCGGATGCGGCGCCTGTTGTCGCCAGCTGGTGCCCGTCTCGGCCTCGGAGGCCCTGGCCCTGGCCCATCTGGTGGCCGCCATGCCGCAGCCGCGCCAGGCGCAGGTGCGCGCCCGCTTCGACGCGGTGCTGGGCGCCCTGGCCGAGGCGGGGCTGCTGGACCGCCTCAGCGACGAGGGAGATCTGCGCGGCCTGGGCATGGATTATTTCTGGCTGGGCCTGGCCTGCCCGTTCCTCGAGGACGAGTCCTGCTCCATCCACCCCGACCGGCCGACCTCCTGCCGCGAGTATCTGGTGACCTCGCCGGCCGCGGCCTGCGCCGCGCCCACGCCGACCACCATCGATCTCCTGCCCCTCGACGGCGATCCCTCCCGGGCCCTGCTCAAGGCCGAGGCGGTGATCGGCTGGTCGCCCCTGGTCCTGGCCCTGACCCTGGAGGACCGGGCCGGGCCGTCGGCGCGCGAGCTGCCGGGGCCGGAGCTGCTGGGCGAACTGCTGCGCGGGCTCTGATGGGCGTGGCGTCCGGCGCGCGCTCCGATAGTGTCGACGGCTCATCGTGATCCCGAGGCGTCCCGTGCCGCGCATCTATTACCTGACCCACCCGCAGGTGGTTATCGACCCCGCCGTCCCCGTGCCCCACTGGCCGCTGACCGAGGAGGGCCGCCGTCGCGCGGGCCTGTTCGCCGAGCGCCTGGCGGGCGGAAGCGTCACGGCGGTCTGGTCCAGCGTCGAGCAGAAGGCCCTGGACGGCGGCGCCATCATCTCCGCGCGCCTCGGCGTTCCGCACCGGATCGATCCGGACCTCGGCGAGAATGACCGCTCGGCCACCGGCTACATCGCCCCACCGGAGTTCTGGGAGGTGGTGGCGCAGTTCTTCGGCAAGCCCGACGAGAGCGTGCGCGGCTGGGAGACCGCCCGCCACGCGCAGGACCGCATCGTCACCGCCATGCGCCGCCTGGCCCGCGACGAGCCCACCCGCGGCGACCTCGTGGTGGTGGCCCATGGCGGGGTCGGCGAACTGCTGATGGCCCACCTGCAGGGGGTGGCCATTGGCGAGCAGGACAAACCGCAGCACCCCGGCGGCGGGTGCTGGATCGAGATCGACCGGGCGAACTTCCGCCTACTTGGCGGCTGGTCGAGCCTACCGGACTAAGACTTCACCTTCACATACGATCCCGGCGCATCTTCCAGCGGCTTCAACGGGCCCTTGGCGGGGTCGCGGGCCGGGACCATGCCGCCGGACTTGGCCTTCAGCCAGGCCGCCCAGTGGGGCCACCAGGAGCCGGGGGTCTCCTTGGCCTTCTCCATCCACTGCTCGACGGTGGCCGGCAGCTCGGGGTTGGACCAGAACTGGTACTTGTTGGCGACCGGCGCGTTGATGACGCCGGCGATGTGGCCCGAGCCCGCCAGGGTGAAGGTCACCGGCCCGCCGAACAGCTTGGCGCCGCGATAGACCGAGCGGGCCGGGGCGATGTGGTCTTCCTTGGACGACTGGACATAGACCGGGGTCTTCACCTTCGACAGGTCGAGCTTGATGTTGTCCATCACCAGGCTGCCATTCGCCAGGGCGTTCTCGCCGTAGAATTTGCGTAGGTAGAACAGGTGCAGGGCCTTGGGCATGCGGGTCTGGTCGGAGTTCCAGAACAGCAGGTCGAAGGGCTTGGGCTCCTTGCCCATCAGGTAGTTGTTCACGAAGAACGACCAGATCAGGTCGTTGGCCCGCAGGGAATTGAAGGTCTCGGCCATGGTCTGGCCCGAGAGGACCCCGCCGGCGGCGTCCATCTTCTTCTCCAGGGTCCCCAGCCAGTCCTCGTTGGTGAACAGCAACAGGTCTCCGGCCTCGGCGAAGTCCTGCTGGGCGGCGAAGAAGGTGGCCGAGGCGATCCGCTTGTCCCCCTTGGCCGCCATGTGGGCCAGGGTGGCCGACAGCAGGGTGCCGCCGATGCAGTAGCCGACGGTGTTCACCTGGGTCACGCCGGCCTGCTTCATGGCCGCCGCGGTGCCCTCATAGATGCCCTGCTGCATGTAGTCTTCGAAGGTCTTGGCGGCCATCTCCACGTCCGGATTGACCCAGGAGGCGACGAAGACGGTGATCCCCTGGTCGGTGAGCCAGCGGATCATCGAGTTCTCGGGGCGCAGGTCCAGGATGTAGAACTTGTTGATCCAGGGCGGGAAGATCACCAGCGGGATCTCGAAGACCTGTTCCGTCGTCGGGTTGAACTGCAGCAGCTGCAGCACCTGGTTCTGGAACACCACCTTGCCCGGGGCGGTGGCGACGTTCTCGCCGATCTTGAACATGTCGTAGTCGGTCTGGCTGATGGCCAGCTGGCCGCCGCCGCGGGTCAGGTCGGCGGCGAAGTTCTCCATGCCCTGCAGCAGGCTCTCGCCTTGCGTCGACATGGCCTCGCGCAGGGCGGCGGGATTGGAGACCAGGAAGTTCGACGGCGAGAAGGCGTCGGTGAGCATCTTCATGAAGAACTCGACCCGGCGCTTGCTCATCGGATCGACGCCCTCGACCTCGGAAACCAGGGCGTTCAGCCAGTTGGAAGTCACCAGGTAGGACTGCTTGATCACGTCGAAGACCGGATTGTCGTTCCAGTCCGGGTCGTTGAAGCGCTTGTCCCCCTTGGCCGGCGTGACGACGGGATCGACGGCCTCACCCGAGGCGCGGCGGGCGGCCGACTGCCAGAGTTCCAGATAGCGCTGGAACAGGTCGGCCTGGGCGCGGACCAGGCGGTCGGGCTGGGAGGCCAGCCGGCCCATGACGTCGGTGAGGGCAGGGGCCACGTGGAAGGGGTCGGGCTGCAGGGCGGCGGGCCGCTCGGCCTGGCGAAGCGCCGCCTCGGCGATCGCGCCCTGGGCGGTGAGGGCCGCGCGGGCCAGGTTCGCCGACAGCTTCTCCATCATGTCGCGCTGATCTGGGCTGAGCTTGGCGGGCGGAAAGTCGACGGTGGCGCCGAAGGCCGCCGCCGCCGCCTGGCTGGGCCGCGGTGGCTCGGCGCGAGGGGGCTCGACGCGGGGCGCCTCGGCGCGGGGGGTTTCCGGCGCGGGCTTGGGCGCCTTGGCCTTGGGTTCGGCAGCCTTGGTCTTGGATTTCTTGGGCGAGGCGTCGACCTTGGCGGTCTTGGCCTTGTCCGACGACTTGGCCTTGGGGCCCTTGGTCTTGGTCGGATGCTTGCTCATGACCGTCGTCTCCCGGGTTGTCTTGCAGGCTCGGCGCTCGCGCTCTTTCGCCCGAAGCAATCATGGCATAAGACCAGCGCCTAGATGAACGCGTCGCCTAGACTTTTCGTGATGAGTCGCCCCGGAACCTTTCGGACCGGGCTGCTGGCCTGTGTCTGCGTCGCGGGCCTGCTCGGCGGTTGCGCCGTCTCCAATCCCTTCGTGACCGCCAAGGTCGACCCGACCTCGCCGATCGCCGCCCAGGTGGCGAGCGCGGCCCGCGCGCGGACCACCTATCCGACCTTCGCCGACATCCCCCCGGTTCCGGCCGACGTGCGCCCCTTGCCCGCCTTCGGCCGCGCGGCCGACGAGCTGGAGGTGGCCGGCGCCCAGCTGACGCGCGACACCGCGCCTTCGACCTGGACCCTGACCGGCACCGAGGCCTTCGCCGGCCGCGCCCGCGACATGGCCGGTCCCGAGGGCGAGATCGCCTCGACCACGGCGGACACCGAAGCCTTCGCCAAGGCGCAGCGGGCGCGAGCTACACCGCCTCCGCCGCCCAGATAGGCCCGCGGAGGCGAATGAATTTGAACCTGCTTGGCGGAACCCCGGATGGGGACCCGCCATGTGCGACTTCAGCTCCCTACCGCCGCGAGGCACGCGGCCCGAGCTCAAAATGACCCCCGAATTCCACCGTATCCGACGCCTTCCGCCCTACGTCTTCGAAGAGGTGAACCGCATCAAGGCGCGTCTGCGCGCCCAGGGTGTCGACATCATCGACTTCGGCATGGGCAATCCCGACATGCCGACGCCCAAGCACATCGTCGACAAGCTGATCGAGACCGCCCGCGACCCCAAGGCCGGGCGCTATTCCGCCTCCAAGGGCATCGTCGGCCTGCGCCGCGCCATGGCGGGCTACTACAAGAAGCGCTTCGGCGTGACCCTGAACCCCGACACCGAGGTGATCGCCACCCTGGGGTCGAAGGAAGGCTTCGCCAACCTGGCCCAGGCGCTCACCGCCCCGGGCGATGTGATTCTCTGCCCCAACCCGGCCTACCCGATCCACGCCTACGGCTTCATCATGGCCGGTGGCGTGATCCGCCACGTGCCGGCCCCGTCGCCGGAGGAGTA
>NZ_JAUSLW010000005.1 GCF_030645195.1 Phenylobacterium sp.
GATCGCTTCCTTGTTGGTGTCGATCACGAACATGATGTCGGGAATGCCGCCCATGTCCTTGATGCCGCCCAGGGACAGCTCAAGCTTGTCGCGCTCGCGCGTCAGCTTCAGCAGCTCCTTCTTGGCGCGGCCTTCCGAGCCGCCTTCCAGCAGGCCTTCCAGCTCGCGCAGACGCGAGATCGAGCCCGAGACGGTGCGCCAGTTGGTGAGCGTGCCGCCCAGCCAACGGTGGTTCACATAGTACTGGGCGCTGCGCTTGGCGGCGGTGGCGACCGGATCGGAGGCCTGACGCTTGGTGCCGACGAACAGCACGCGGCCACCCGAGGCGGCGACCTCACGCACCTTCACCAGGGCCTGGTGCAGGAGCGGGATCGACTGCGAAAGGTCGATGATGTGGATGTTGGAGCGGCTACCAAAGATGTAGCGGTCCATCTTCGGATTCCAGCGGTGGGTCTGGTGGCCGAAGTGGGCGCCAGCTTCCAGGAGCTGACGCATAGAGAAGTCGGGAAGCGCCATGTCGTATGGTCCTCTTTTTCCGGTTAGCCTCCGCAGACAAACCCTCCCGAAGGAGGACCGGAATGGAAACCGGCGGGATGTCTCCCCGCCAACCGCCAAACGCCTGCGTGTGGAATGGGCGCGGATATAGGGCCAAGCGCCAGAAAATACAATAGCCAGGGGCGGTTGGCTGCGCGAGCCGCCGGCCTCTACTGGTGGACAGCCTCCAGGCGGTAGCCATCCCGGTCGGAGACGAAGGCCGCGTAGTAGGACGCGCCGTACGCAGGACGCAGGCCGGGCGCGCCCTGATCCTCCCCACCCAGCGCCACGGCGGCGGCATGGAAGGCGTCGACCGCGGCCTGACTCGGGGCGTCGAAGGCCAGGTGGAAGCCGGGGCCGGGCGCCAGGACCGGGCCTTCCTGCGGAAACAGGGCGAGCTTGTCGCCGCCACCAGGTGGGCCGTAACCCGCGCCCTTGGCGTGGGACCAGACCCGGACGCATCCTAGCGGGGCTAGCACGGCGTCGTAGAAGACCGCGGCCCGCTCCAGATCGGCGACGCCGAAGGAAATGTGGCCCAGCACCGGCTAGAGATCCTCGACGAAGACCACCCCGGGCGCGGTCTTCAGGGCGCCGCGCACCGCATTGTCCAGGGTGAAGCGGCCGGGCAGCTTGACCTCCACCTCGCGGCCGCCCTCCACCGGCGCCACCAGGATGACCTCGCCGCCACGACTGTTCGCCGAGCCCTCGAGGCGCTTCTTCAGGGCGTCGATCTCGGCGCTGCGGGGGGCGATATGGACGCGCAGGCCGGCCACGGCGTTCTCGATGGCCCGGTCGATGGGCTCGCAGCCGTCGCCGAAGAACCGCACCTCCCCGTCCCTGGCCTTGGCGCGGATCCGCAGGCCGACGCACTTGCCGGGCTCCAGCAGTTCGCGGGCGTTGCGCAGGGATTCCGGCGGGAACAGCACCTCGAACTCGCCGGTGGGGTCGGAGAAGGTGACGAAGGCGAACTTCTCGCCGCTGGAGGCCGAGGCCCGCTCCTGCTTGCGGCGGACAACCCCGGCCATACGGAAGGCCTCGGCGCCGGCCATGGCCTTGGGCAGGACATCGGCCAGCAGGTCCACCCGCTTGCGGCGCAGGGCGGGCACCATGTCGTCCATGGGGTGGCCGGAGAGATAGAAGCCGACGGCGGCCAGTTCCTCGTCCAGGCGCTGGGTCGAGGACCAGGTGTCGATCTTGGGCAGGCGCGGCCGCTGGGCCTCCACCTGGTCGCCGCCAAACAGCGAGCCCTGCGACGAGGCCCGCTCGGCGGCCACCGACTGGCCGTAGCCCACCAGCACATCGGCGGCGGCGACGATCTGGGCACGGTTGGCGTGGAGCGAATCGAAGGCGCCGGCCCGGGCGAGGGTCTCGAAGGAGCGCTTGTTGACCTGCTTGGGGTCGACGCGCTCGACGAAGTCGAACAGGTCCTTGAACGGCCCGCCCTCGGCGCGGACGGCCACCACATGCTCCATGGCCTGCAGGCCCACATTGCGGATGCCGCCCAGGGCGTAGAGCACCTCGCCGTCCGCCACGTCGAAGTCGGCGGCCGACAGGTTCACGTCCGGAGCTCGGATCTTGACCCCGAACTTCTTGGCGTCCTGGTAGAAGACCGCCAGCTTGTCGGTGGTGGAGATGTCGAGGCTCATGGAGGCCGCGAAGAACTCCGCCGGCGCATTGGCCTTCAACCAGCCGGTTTGGTACGAGATCAGGGCGTAGGCGGCCGCGTGGCTCTTGTTGAAGCCGTAGCCCGCGAACTTGTCCACCAGGTCGAAGATGCCCCCCGACTGCTCGGCCGAGACGCCCTTTTCGGCCGCGCCGGAAATGAACCGCGCCCGCTGCTGGTCCATCTCCTCCTTCTTCTTCTTGCCCATGGCCCGGCGAAGCAGGTCGGCTTCCCCCAGCGAATAGCCCGCCAGGATCTGGGCGATCTGCATCACCTGCTCCTGGTAGACGATGACGCCGTAGGTCTCCTTCAGCACCACCTCCAGAGAAGGGTGAAGGTAATCAACGGGTTTGCGGCCGAACTTGCAGTCAATGAACAGCGGGATGTTGTCCATGGGCCCAGGCCGGTACAGGGCGCCGACGGCGGTGACGTCCTCAATGGAGCCGGGGCGAAGCTGGCGCAGGGTGTCACGCATCCCCTGGCCTTCCAGCTGGAACACGCCGACCGTCTGGGCCGCGCTCATCAGCTCGTAGGTCTTGGCGTCGTCCAGGGGCAGCGTGGCCATGTCGACGCGGGCGCCGCGCTTGTCGAGGTGCTTCAGGGCCCGGTCGATGACGGTGAGCGTCTTCAGGCCCAGGAAGTCGAACTTCACCAGGCCCGCGCTCTCCACCCACTTCATGTTGAACTGGGTGGCGGGCAGGTCCGAGCGAGGATCGCGGTAGAGCGGCGTCAGTTCGGTGAGCGGCCTGTCGCCGATCACCACGCCGGCGGCGTGGGTTGAGGCGTTGCGGTAGAGGCCCTCGAGCTGGAGCGCGGTCTCCAGCAGCTGGGCCACGGCCTCGTCGTCATCCTTGGCCTGGCGCAGGCGTGGTTCGATCTCGATGGCGCGGGCCAGCGTCACCGGATTGGCGGGGTTGGCGGGCACCATCTTGGCCAGGCGGTCCACCTGGCCGAGCGGGAGTTGCAGCACGCGGCCAACGTCCCGCAACACCGCGCGGGCCTGCAGGGTGCCGAAGGTGATGATCTGGGCCACGCGGTCGCGGCCATAGCGCTGCTGCACGTAGGAGATCACCTCTTCCCGCCGCTCCTGGCAGAAATCGATGTCGAAGTCGGGCATGGACACCCGCTCGGGGTTCAAGAACCGCTCGAACAGCAGGCCGTAGCGCAGGGGATCGAGGCCGGTGATCAGCAGCGACCAGGCCACTAGGGAGCCGGCGCCCGACCCCCGGCCCGGGCCTACGGGGATGTCGTGGGCCACGGCCCATTTCATGAAATCCGACACGATCAGGAAGTAGCCCGGGAAGCCCATGGCCTGGATGACGCCGATCTCGCGCTCCAGCCGGTCCCAATAGTCCTGCTCGGTCCCGGAAAGGGTGTGGCCCTCCAGGCGCTTGCGCAGACCCTCGCGGGCCTGTTCGGCCAGTTCCTCGGCCTCGGTGCGGCCGGCGACCGTAGGGAAGCGCGGCAGGATCGGGTCACGCTTCTTGACCATGAAGGCGCAGCGCCGGGCGATATCGAGGGTGTTGTCGCAGGCCTCGGGCAGGTCGGCGAACAACTTGCGCATGTCGGCGGCCGGCTTGAACCAGTGCTCGGGCGTCACCCGGCGGCGGTCCTCCTGGCTGATATAGGCGCCGTCGGCGATGCACAGCAGGGCCTCGTGGGCGGTGTAGAGCTCGGCCGGGCCGAAATAGACGTCGTTGGTGGCCACGAGCGGAATGTCGAACTCGTAGGCGTAGGCCACCAGCTCCGGCTCGGCGGCGGCTTGGGCGGCCATGCCGTGGCGCTGCAGCTCGATATAGAAGCGGTCGCCGAACACCCGGTGCATTTCGGCGAGCGCCGCCTGGCCCTCGGCGGTCTTGCCCGCGGCCATCAGCGGATCGACCGGCCCGTCGACGCCGCCCGACAGCAGGATCAGGCCCTCGGCCCGCTCCACCACGGCGCTCCAGGGGACCTGGGGCTCGTCGGTGGGCTCGATGTCCAGATAGGCCATCGAGGAGAGTTCGGAGAGGTGCAGATAGCCCTGCTCGCTCTGGGCCAGCAGGACGATGGTGGGAATCTTGGCCCAGCGCTCCGGCGGCCCCTCGCCGATGCCGCGCACCGGCAGGGCGACGCCGACGATGGGCTGGACCCCGGTCTCCTTGGTGGCGACGGAGAACTCCAGGGCCCCGAACAGATTGGCCCGGTCGGTAAGGGCCACGGCCGGCATATGGGCCTTGGCCGCCAGCTTGCCGACCGCGTCGGCCTTGATGGCGCCCTCCAGCAGCGAATAGGCCGAGCGCACCCGCAGATGGACGAAACCGTCTTGCCCGCCCTGCCCGCTCACGCCGTCCTCCGCTCTCAGATTGTCAGCCTCAGGCGGCCAGTTGCGCGACCTGACACATCATCCAGACAAAGCCCGCCACCGACACAAAGGCCAGCGATTCCCGCGCCAGACGAACAACCATAACGCCCCTCCTGTGAATGTTCTGCGTATGTTCCTATTCTGGTTTTGTTCTCATGACAAGGGGCTGTCGTATTCTACCCCACGGCCAAATCTCGACTCTGGCGAGTGGCGGCTTAGGATACTCGCCAACGAAAGCGAAAGCGCTTGGGGGTGTTGGAATGGCACGCGACGGAAAGAACGTCGTCAATCTTGATGCTCTAATCCCGAGGGCGGATTTGTTTGAACAATCCGTTCCCGGAAAGCTCGACCAGAATATCCGCATCAGTGATCTGGAACCTGGCGTCACCTACAACCTTCTTCGAAAGCCTGACTTTCAGCGCGAAACTGCGAACTGGAATCCGCAGCAAGTTGCTGGGTTGATCCAGACCTTCAGCGATTCCGACATTATCCCGGCGATCATTCTCTGGGAAAACGGAACGAGCCTGTTCGTAGTCGATGGTGCCCACCGTCTCAGCGCGCTCATCGGTTGGGTTCAAAGCGACTTTGGGGCCGGAACTCTTTCGCAGTTGATGTTCGGAACCAAAATTCCCGACCACCAGAGAGTTATGCACGACCAGACCATTGAGCTTGTGCGCAACGCTGTTGGCTTGTGGCCCGACTACAAGGAGAGGAAGGGCATCAGCAGCTTGAGGACGTTGCCCGTACAATGGATCGAGGGCCGCACTGCTCCGCAAGCCGCAAGGGCCTTCATTCGGATCAATCAGGGTGGGACTGAGATCGACGCCCTTGAGACGCGCATCCTCCAAGCAGGTGGTTCAGCACTCGCGGTTGCCACCCGCGCAATTGCCCGAGGGGGTGCTGGGCACCGCTATTGGGATCACTTCTCGAATGAGGAAGCTCGCCGCCGGAGCCCCGCGCTTGGCGAAGAGATTTACAAGCTCTTGTATGAGCCCAAGCTTGAGCCGCCCCTCAAGACCGTTGAAGTGCCTCTCGCGGGCATTGGCTATGGCGTTGCGGTGCTTCGACTCGCCTTCGATCTTGTGGCGTTGGCAAATCAGTTGCCCGTCGCAGACTCGACCCGGAAGGCGAAGGCCACCGATCCAGAATTGGAAAAGGACCCGACGGGGACGCAAACGCTTGCTTATCTGAGGCGCACCAAGCGGATCGTCCAGATGATCCTGTCCAACGAGCGCCACTCGTTGGGGCTTCATCCGGCCCTCTACTGTTATACGTCGAACGGCAACTTCCAACCGGCCGCACTTTTGAACATCGTCGCTTGGGTGATGCGTCTAGATGCGACTGGGCGGCTCGAAACGTTCCGAAGGGTTCGGGGCGACTTCGAGGATCTGATCCTTGCTCATCCGGCTATGGTGAAGCCCGCCGTCAACAAGCTCGGGACGGGAACACGCAACCGCCCGAGAGCCCTTAGCTTGCTTGACCGCGCGGTTGACCTTCTGGCGGCAGGGAAGAGCAAGGAAGAGGCCTGGGAGACGCTCATCGAGGAGTTTCCGCAGATTGCCGTCGCCGAGCCTGAACCTGAGGAAGGGGAAGGTGCCGGACGCCCGTTCAGCAGCGGTGCAAAGAGCGCCCTTTCGCTCAGCGACCTAGGCGCAGCTCCCCGTTGCCCACTTTGCCAAGGCCTGCTTCACCCCAACGGAAAGACGGCTGATCATCGAGACAAGAGGGCAGATGGAGGTTCGTCGCACTCTCGGAATGGCCGCTGGGTCCACCCAGCTTGTAACGGTGCGCGCGACAAGGACGAGGCCAAAGGCGGCGGACAAAGATGACCAAACGCTGGCGGATTACGGGCTACGAAGGCGAGACCGTCGTTTTTGATCGCGTGCTCTTCGGGAAAGTCGGACATGGACAAGTGCAGGAGTTGCTAGCTCGGCTCCAATCCCAACACCTCAAGGACAGCGAAATTATCGATGCGACTTTGGGGATTACCGACTCTCTGAAAATAACCAAAACACTGAACGGGTCCGATTTTTCGACCTCAGGGCACCCTCGCTATTACACAGCTGACGAGGAAGATGTCTGACTAGGTTTGCTCCTAAAACCCCTTCTGCGCTTCCAGCTTCCCGTCCTTGAGGCCCAGCACCCGGTCCATGTGCCGGGCGAGTTCGAGGTTGTGCGTCGCCACCAGGGCCGCGACGCCGGTGGCGCGGGCGAGCGCATAGAGGTTCTCGAACACGGCGGCCGAGGTGTGGGGGTCGAGGTTGCCGGTGGGTTCGTCGGCCAGCAGGAGGCGGGGGGAATTGGCCAACGCGCGGGCGATGGCCACGCGCTGCTGCTCGCCGCCGGAGAGCTGGGCGGGCTGGTGCTTGACCCGCTCAGCCAGGCCCAGCTGGTCCAGCAGGAAGAAGGCGCGTTCGCGGGCGGCCTTGCGCGACACCCCGGCGATCATCTGGGGCAGGGCCACGTTGTCGAGGGCCGAGAATTCGGGGAGCAGGTGGTGGGCCTGGTAGACGAAGCCGATGGTGTGCAGGCGCACCCGGGTGCGGACCCGGTCGCTGAGGTTGGAGCAGTCGCGGCCCTCGATGAAGATCTGGCCGGCGGTGGGGCGTTCCAGCAGGCCCGCGGCGTGCAGGAGCGAGGACTTGCCCGAGCCCGAGGGGCCGATCAGGCCCACGACCTCGCCCGGCATGATGTCCAGGTCGGCGCCGTCGAGAACGGTCAGGGTCTTGTCGCCGCTGAGATAGGTGCGGGTCAGGCCGCGGATGGCCAGGACCTGGTCGGGGCTGGAGGGGTCACTCATAGCGAAGCGCCTCCACGGGATCGAGGCGCGAGGCGCGCCAGGCCGAGGGCAGGCTGGCGATGAAGGTCATGGCCAGCGCCCCGGCGGCGATGCCGGAGACCTCCATCCAGTCGATCTTGGCCGGCACGCGGGTGAGGAAATAGACGTCGGAATTGAACACCTGGGTCCCGGTCGCCCACTCCACCGCCTGCTGGATCTCGCCGATGAAGGTGCAGAAGAGCACGCCGATCGCCAGGCCGGTGGCCGTGCCCAGGATGCCGATGGTGGCGCCGGTCATGAAGAAGATGCGCAGGATGCTCCCCTGCCCCGCTCCCATGGTGCGCAGGATGGCGATGTCGCGGCTCTTGTTCTTCACCAGCATGACCAGGCCGGAGATGATGTTCATCGCCGCGATGAACAGCAGCATCATCAGGATCAGGAACATGACGTTCCGCTCCACCTGCAGGGCGCCCCAGTAGGAGGCGTTCTTCTGGGTCCAGTCGGTGACCACGGCGCCGGGGCCGGCGATGCGCGCCACCTCCGGCTTCATGCCGACGGCGTCGTCGGGATTGGCCAGCTTCATCTCCACGAAGTCGACGCTCTGGTCGCGGCCGAAGAACAGCTGGGCCTGGGCCAGCGGCATGTAGATGAAGGCCTGGTCGTACTGGCTCATCCCCACCTTGAAGGTGCCGGCCACGGTGTAGGACTTGCGCTGCGGCGTGGCGCCGAAGGCCGTGGCCCCGCCGGTGGGGGAGATCAGGGTGAGCGCGTCGCCGGCCTGGACGCCGAGGTTCCGGGCCAGTTCGTCCCCCACCAGGACCAGGTCGCCGCCGTATTCGCCGTCGCCGAAGCCCTCCATGGCGCCGGAGACGATGTTGCCGGAGATGATCTTGGTGGCCTTCAGGTCGGCCGGCGTGATGCCGCGGACGATGGCGCCGCTGATCTGGCCGATGCCCAGCGCCATGGCCTGGGCCTCGATCACCGGGGCGGCCTGGGTGACGCCGGGAATGGCCCGCAGGCGGTGAACGAGCGGATCGCGGTCGGGGGCCTGGAGCACGCCGCCGGCCACATAGACGTGGCCGTTGAAGCCGAGGATGCGGCTGAGCAGCTCCGAGCGGAAGCCGTTCATCACGCTCATGACGATGATCAGGACGGCGACGGCCAGGGTGATGCCGATGAAGGAGATGACCGAGATCAGGGCCACGCCGCCCTGGCTCTTCTTGGCGCGCAGATAGCGGCCGGCCACCGTGCGTTCCCACCCCCCGAAGGGCGGGGCGCGTCCCCCCAGGGCCTGCTGGCTCACGCGGTGATCACCTTCAGGGCCTGCTCGAGCGGCAGGGTCTGCTTCTCGCCGGTGGCGCGGCGCTTGATCTCCACCGTGCCATCGGCGACGCCCTTGGGGCCGACCACCAGCTGCCAGGGGATGCCCACCAGGTCGATGGCGGCGAACTTGGCGCCGGGGCGCTGGTCGCTGTCGTCCAGCAGGGGGTCCTTGCCCGCCGCGATCAGGGCCTGGTAGGCGGTCTCGGCCACCTCATCGACGGCGGCGTCGCCGGGCCGCAGGTTGATCACCGCCACGCCGAAGGGCGCCACGGCGTCGGGCCAGATGATGCCGGCCTCGTCGTGGCTGGCCTCGATGATGGCCCCGGTCAGGCGCGAGACGCCGACCCCGTAGGAGCCGCCGTGGATGGGGCGGTTCTGGCCGTCGGGCCCGGCCACCTCGGCCTTCATGGGCTTGGAGTACTTCTCGCCGAAATAGAAGATGTGGCCGACCTCGATGCCGCGCGCCGACAGGCGCTTGTCCTCGGGGACGGCGGCGAAGGCGGCCTCGTCGTGCATCTCCTCGGTGGCGGCGTAGAGGTTGGTGCGCTGCTCCACCAGGGGCTGGAGGTCGCCGTCCCAATCGACGTCGCCGGGGGCGCCCATCTCGATCAGGTCCTTGTGGCAGAAGACCTGGCTCTCGCCGGTGTCGGCCAGGATGATGAACTCGTGCGACAGGTCGCCGCCGATGGGGCCGGGGTCGGCCTTCATGGGCACCACATTGAGACCCAGGCGGGCATAGGTGTTCAGATAGGCGATGAACATGCGGTTGTAGGAGCGGCGCGCGGCGGCCTCGTCCACGTCGAAGGAATAGGCGTCCTTCATCAGGAATTCGCGGCCGCGCATGACGCCGAACCGGGGGCGGCGCTCGTCGCGGAACTTCCACTGGATGTTGTAGAAGTTCTTGGGCAGGTCCTTGTAGCTCTTCACATAGGCGCGGAAGATCTCGGTGATCACCTCCTCGGCCGTGGGGCCATAGAGCAGGTCGCGCTTGTGGCGGTCGGTGATGCGCAGCATCTCGTCGCCATAGTCCTCATAGCGGCCGCTCTCGCGCCACAGGTCGGCCAGCTGCAGGGTGGGCATCAGCACCTCGATGGCGCCGGCGCGGTCCATCTCCTCGCGGACGATCTGCTCGATCTTCTTCAGGACCCGCAGGCCGAGGGGAAGCCAGGCATAGATGCCGGCGGCCTCCTGGCGGATCATGCCCGCGCGCAGCATGAGCTGGTGGCTGACCACCTGGGCGTCGGAAGGGGCTTCCCGCAGCGTCGGCATGAAGTAACGCGAAAGACGCATCGGCGAAGGTTTCCCGGACGAGGTTCAGATCAACGGCCCTGATAGCCGTCGCCCATGGACCTTGGCAACGAAGCTGGATGAAAAGAAGGCCGCCCAGGGAGGCGGGCGGCCTTCTCATCGTCGGGGAAAACGCCACGGGCGGCTCTTGGCTGCCCGCGATGTCCAATCAGGTAACCCTGGTTACGCCGGGCGGCGAAGGGGTTACGCCCCCGCCCCGCCGCCGCCTGGCTTTCGCCCAATCTTTGAGCGCGCCAGGGCTGCGACGCCGCGTGGTTGAGCAATCAGCCCAGGCCGGAGGGCAGGTTGGGGAGCGGAATCACCTTGAAGTGCAGGGCCAGCCACAGGGCGGCGAAGACGATCGCCGAGATCCAGGTGGTGGTGATGAACTTCTTCTTGATCTTGGGATCGACCGGCGCCGCCGGATCGCCGCCGTCGCCCTTGTCGATGCCGGCCTCGGCGTGGCTGACGACCCCGATCGGCAGGACGGCGAACAGCACCGTCCACCAGATGGTCAGATAGATGGCGACGCCGGTGAACCAGCTCATCAGTGGGCTCCCTTGGGGGTTTCCATGAGTTCGACCAGGACGCCGCCCATGTTCTTGGGATGGATGAAGATCACCGGCACCCCGTGGGCGCCGATGCGGGGCTCCCCCGTGCCCAGGACCGTTGCGCCCTTGGCCCGCATGTCATCGCGGGCCACCAGGATGTCGGGGACCTCGAAGCAGATGTGGTGCTGGCCGCCCGAGGGGTTCTTGGCCAGGAAGCCGTGGATCGGCGAGGCCTCGCCATAGGGCTCGATCAGCTCGATCTGGCTGTTGGGGGTGTCGACGAAACAGACCCAGACCCCCTGTTCGGGGAGAGCGAACTTCTCGCCGATGGAGGTGGCGCCCAGCAGGTCGCGATAGACCTTGACCGCCTCGTCGATGGAGGGGGTCGCGACCCCCACATGGTTCAGTTTTCCGATCATGGACCATCCGCCTCAAATGATGGGCGAGGGTATAGACGAGTTCCGCAAGGTTTGGGGAACGCTCTGTGCGACTTCCCGCCGCTACTGAGTGAACAGCGCCGTGCCGCCGTCGCGCAGGTGGGCCAGGTTGGCGGCGGGACCGAAGATGGCGCCGGCCGCCAGCAGCTCGGCGATGTGGGCGTGGGAATAGCCCATCTCCTCCAGCAGGTCGCCGCTGTGCTGGCCGAGGTCCGGGGTGGGCCGGTGGAAGCCCGCCGCGCCGCGGCCGAAGTCGGCATAGGCGCGCACGCCGAGCATGTCGCCGAGACGCGGATGACGCCAGACCTCGAAGAAGTCGTTCTCCCACAGCCAGTCGCTCTCGAAGGCCTCGTAGCCGCGCAGGACCGGAGCGCAGGGCACGTCCCCGGCCAGGAGCTCGGCCAGCAGGTCCTCGCGCGGGCGGCTGGCGAAGGCCAGCTCCAGGGCGCGCGCCAGGTGGCCGTCGCGGGGGGCGGTGAGCGCCGTCTCGGGCACGGCGACCCGCAGGGTCCCGCCCAGGGCTTCGGCTTGTTCGGGGGTCTCGCAGACGATGGCGATCCAGCCGTCGGCGCAATTGTAGTAGCGGTGCAGGGCGCGCACGCCCAGGCAGTCGCGGTCGCCGACATCGTTGGCGGGCCGGCCCTCATAGGTGGTGACCTCGCCCAGCTGGAAGGTGAGGCTCTGGGCCATCAGGCTGGTGACCACCTCCTGCCCCTCCCCCGTCGTCTGGCGGGCGTTGAGGGCGGCGATGATGGAGAAGGCGACGATGGCGGCGGTGGCCACGTCATTGACCGGGATGGTGTGCAGGATGGGCTCCCCGTCCCCGCCCTGGGCGGCCATCATCCCGCCCTCGGCCTGCAGCAGGGGATCGAAGCCCGGCAGGTGGGCGCGCGGGCCCTTGTCGCCATAGGCGTTGATGGAACAGGAGATGATCCTCGGATTGACCGCCTTCAGCGCCGCATAGTGGATGCCCAGGCGCTCGCGGACCCCGAAGCGGTAGTTGTCGAGGATGACATCGGCCTCGCGCACCAGGTCGAAGAACATCTCGCGGGCCGCCGGCTGCTTCAGGTCGATCCCCAGGCCGCGCTTGCCGCGGTTGTAGCCCATGAAGCCGCCGCCATTGCTGCGGAAGGGGTCACCCTCGATGGGCTCGATCTTGATGACGTCGGCGCCGAGATTGGCCAGCACGCCACCGGCATGGGCCCCGGCGATCACGGTGCCCAGGTCCAGCACCTTGATCCCGGCCAGGGGCGCGGGGCCGTCATTGGCGCCGGTGGGCTCAGGCGCGGGCCGCGGCGTCCAGGCGTGGCCGTTCAGGGGCTTGGCCAGGTGGCGCACGGAGCCCGGGGTCACCGACAGGCGCGCGGGGACGTTGGGCATGGCGACGGGCCCCAGTTGCGGGTGCTCCAGCACCACCCTGGCCTCGCCGGCCGCGATGGCCTCGCCAGCGAACCAGGGTTCGCGCTCGCCGACCGGCGCGCAGGGGACGCCGTGGCTCTGCAGCAGGGCCAGCCAGTCGGCGCGGGGCCGGGTCTTGAACACCGCCTTCAGGGCCTCGCGGGCCAGGAGGGGATCGGCGGCGAAGGTCTCCCAGTGATCGGCGAGGCCAAGCGCCTGGATGGCGCGGTGGTAGAAGGCCACGAACAGGGTCGCCAGGAAGAACCACTGGCCGTCCCCGCACTCATAGAGCCGGTAGCTGGGGGACGCCCCCAGGGGCGCGCCGCGGGGCAGTGGCGGCTCGGACAGGACCCGGACCGGGCCGGTGACCTCCGAGACCCCATGCAGGCCGCTGACGGTGACCGCCTGGCCCTTGCCGCTACGGTGGCGCTCGTGCAGGGCCGCCCCGATGGCCGCGGCGCCCATCACGCCCTGGCCGTAGTGGCAGAGCGGCAGGATCAGGTGGATGGGCTGGTCCGAGTAGCTCCCCTGCCGGAAGGCCACGCCGCTCAGCGCCGTCAGCAGGCTGTGGTGGGAGGGCAGCCGGCTCCAGGAGCCCGTCGTCCCGTAGGGCGGCATCCAGGCGTGGATCAGGGACGGATGGGCCTCGGTGAGGGTGCGGGCGTCGAGGCCCAGAGCCTCCAGCTTGCCTGGGGCGTGGTCGAAGAGGGCGACGTCGGCGAGCGCGATCAGCTCCCGGGCGCGGGCGAGGCCGGCCGCGGTGGCCAGGTCCAGGGTCAGGAGTTGCTTGTTGCGGTTCCAGGTGAGGTAGCCCGGATGGCTGGCCATCCGGTCGCCCTGGGGCGGCTCGACCTTGATGACCTCGGCCTCGAAGTCGCCCAGCAGCATGGCCGCCATGGGGCCGGGGGTCCCTTGGGTGAAGTCGACGATGCGCACGCCGGCGAATGCGGACATTTCAAGCGCCCTCCCTGGTGCGGGGCGCGTCGTGTCGCGCGCCCTCGCCTGGCCCGCTGTAAGCGGGCCAAGGGGCATCAAACCATACTCAGGCCTTGAAACAAGCCCGACCGGTCGGTCGGTTAGATGCGCAGGACCGTGGTCTCCACCACGGGGCGGCGGCCCCAGACCCTTTGGCTGGCCTTTTTCACCGCCCGCGAGATGGCCTTCTCGATGGCCTCGTCGTCGTCCCGCTCGGGCCCCTTGAGGCGGTCAAGGGCGCGCTCGGCCTCGTCGGCGAGATCGTCCATCATCTCGTCCATCGGATAGTCCTCCTCGGCGGGCAGGCCGAGGGCGCGGACCTGCGGGCCCGAGACGATCTTGCCGCGAGGATCGAGGGCGACGGAAACCGCCAGCATGCCGTTGAAAGCCGCGTGGCGGCGTTCGCGCAGGGCGTCGCCATTCTCCGGGGTCAGCATGCCGCCGTCGACATAGATGCGGCCGGCGGGAACCTCGTCGATGATCTCGGCGCGGCCGGGCGCCAGGCGGACCATGTCGCCGTTGCGCGGGGAGACGGTCTGCGGAACCTGCAGGTCCTTGGCGAAGGCGGCGTGCTCCAACAGGTGGCGGCGCTCGCCGTGGGTGGGGACGGCGATCTGCGGCCGGGCCCAGGCGTACATCTGGGCCAGCTCGTCGCGGCACGGGTGGCCGGAGACGTGGATGCCCGGGTGGTCGCGCTCGGTGTAGAGGCGCACCCCGCGGTCGGCGAGGCGGTTCTGCAGGGCGCGGATCGGCACCTCGTTGCCGGGAATGACACGGGAGGAGAAGACGCAGGCGTCCCCCTGCCCCAGCTTCACGAAGGGGTGGGAGCCGTCGGCGATGCGGAACAGGGCCGCGCGGGCCTCCCCCTGGCTGCCGGTGCAGAGATAGAGGATGCGATCCTCGGCGAAGTCGCGCGCCTCGTTGTCGGGGATGAAATCCTTGAGATCGGCCATCATGCCCACCGACTTGGCGGCCGCCGCCATGCGGTGCATCGAGCGACCCACCAGGCACACCCGGCGGCCGGCGGCCTCGGCGGCGCGGATCACGGAGTCCATGCGCGCCACATTGGAGGCGAAGCAGGCCACGGCCACCTTGTGGTGCAGGCTCTTGATCAGGCTGCCCAGAGCGTCGCGGACGTCGGCTTCGGAGCCGGCGGCGCCGTCGACGAAGACGTTGGTGGAGTCGCAGACCATGGCCAGGACGCCCTCGTCCCCCAGCTTCTTGATGGCGTCCTCGTCGGTCACCGAGCCCAGGACGGGATCGGGATCGATCTTCCAGTCGCCGGTGTGGAGGATGGTGCCGAGCGGGGTGCGGATCGCCAGGCCGTTGGGCTCGGGGATCGAGTGGGTGAGCGTGATCAGGTCGATCTCGAACGGGCCGAGGGTCACCTTACCGCCCAGGGGCACCTCGGTGATCTTCGCGTCGGCGGCCGCCGGGTTCTCCCTCAGCTTTTCCCGCAGCAGGAAGGCGGTGAAGGGGGTGGCGTAAAGCATCCCGCCCAGGCGCGGCCACAGGCGCGCGACGGCGCCGATATGGTCCTCGTGGGCGTGGGTCAGGACGATCCCGAGGATGTCCTTCTTGTGGGCCTCGAGGAACTGGGGGTCGGGCAGGATGATCTCCACCCCCGGCGTGGTCTGGTCGCCGAAGGTGATGCCGAGGTCGACCACGATCCACTTGCGCGCGTGCGGTGGGCCGTAGCCGTAGAGATTGAAGTTCATTCCGATCTCGTTCGAGCCGCCGAGCGGCAGGAAAACGAGTTCGTCGTCAGGTTTGGGTTTCACGAATTATGCCTTCGCCGGGTTTCGGCGGTGAATTTCCAGCATCCCACGGATGGTGAGATCGGGATCAAAATGGTCGATGGCGCTGGTGGCGCCGTGGAAGAGGGAGGCGACGCCGCCGGTGCCGATGACGGTCATGGGACGGCCCCATTCGGCCTTGATGCGGGCGACGAGGCCTTCGATGAGGGCGATATAACCCCAGAACACCCCGGCCTGCATCGCTTCCACCGTGTCCTTGCCGACGACGTGCTCGGGCCGCTGGATCGCGACACGTGGGAGCTTGGCCGCCGCGGTATGCAACGCCTCCATCGACAGGTTGATCCCTGGCGCGATGGCGCAGCCCTCAAGACCGCCGTCGGCGGCCACCACGTCGAAGGTGGTGGCGGTGCCGGAGTCGATGACGATGAGGTCGCCCGGATAGACGATATGGGCCCCAATTGCGTTCACAAGACGGTCGGCGCCGGCCTCGGCGGGCTTGGTGATGCGCACGGGGATCCCCAGCTCGGCGTTCTCGCCGATCACCAGGGGCTCCACGTGGAAGTAGCGGCGCGAGAGGTTGCGCAGGTTGAAGATCGACTGCGGCACCACGCTGGAGATGATGCAGGCGTCCAGGACGCCGAACTGCAGGCCGGCCATGTTCAGCAGCTGCGACAGCCAGACGGCGTATTCGTCGGCGGTGCGGCTGGAGTCGGTGGCCGCGCGCCACTGGGCGATCCAGTTCGCGCCGTCATGGACGGCGAAGAGCGTGTTGGTGTTGCCCTGTTCGATGGCGAGCAGCATGTCAGGACCCTCCGAAGAAAACGTCGCCGGCCGTTATGCGCAGAACCGCGCCGTCGTCCAGCCGCAGCCGCAGCGCCCCGTCCAGGTCCAGGCCCTCGGCCACCCCCCGCAGGGTCTGGTTGGGCAGGCGGGCCTCGCAGGACTGACCCAGGCCGTGGGCGCGTTCGGTCCAACCCTTGGCGATGGGGGCGAAGCCCTCCCGCTCCCAGGCCAGGCGCCAGCGCTCGAAGGCCTGGGCGAGAACCTCCAGAGCGGCGCGCGGCGACGGTGGCGGCCCCGCCATGAACTCGGCGAAGGCTGCGGCGGGGCGCTCCACGTCCTGTGGGGCGTGGGCGAGATTGATCCCGATCCCCACCGCCAGCCACAGGCGGCCGTCGGGCAGAGGCCCGGACTCCACCAGGATGCCGGCGGCCTTGCGGCCATGGATCAGCAGGTCATTGGGCCACTTTACCGTGGCCACGCCGGCGCCCAGGCAGGTCTGCGCCAGATCGGCGGCGGCCAGGGCGGCGACGAAGGAGATCTGGGCCGCCTCCCCCACCGGCTTGTCGGTGGAGAACAGCAGGGTGGCGGCCAGGTTGCCGGACTTGGTCTGCCAGTCGCGGCCGCGCCGACCGCGGCCGGCGGTCTGGGTGAGCGCGGTGATCCAGACCGGACCGACCTCGCCGGCCTCGGCGCGGCGGCGCGCCTCGGCGTTGGTGGAATCGATCTCGTCGTAGGACTCGATCGGCGGAAGCGTCACCTAGACCAGGCCGAACGCGGCCGCGGCGGCCTTGGCCAGCGGGTCGATGAAGACCAGAGCGCCCAGCACCAGCGGGAAGGAGAAGAGGGCCGCGGCGATGGCGATGGCGCGCGCCTCGACCGGGGGGGCGTCGGTTCCGCCGAGGCCGCCGTCGAACCACATCACCTTGATGAGGCGCAGATAGTAGAAGGCCGCCACGACGCTGCCCACCAGGCCCAGCACGGCCCAGACCCCCAGGCCGGAATTGATGGCGGCCTTGAAGACATAGAACTTCGCCCAGAAGCCCGAGAAGGGCGGCAGGCCCAGGGCCGAGAGCGAGAAGGCGGTCATGGCCAAGGCGATGCCCGGGCGCTCCTTCATCAGGCCCGCCATGTCCGCGATGGTCTCCATCGGCTTGCCGGCCCGCGACAGGGCGGCCAGGCAGGCGAAGAAGCCGGTCACGTCGACCATGTAGAGGACCATGAAGACCAGCATGGACTGGACGCCCTCGGCGCTGCCCGAGGCAAGGCCCAGGACGGCGTAGCCGACATTGGCGATGGAGGAATAGGCCCACAGGCGCTTGAGGTTGCTCTGGGCCAGGCCGGCGAAGGCGCCGACCGCGATGGAGGCCATGGCGATGATCACCAGGACCTGGCTCCACTGGGCCGAGGCGCCCTGGAAGCCCTCGCTCAGCGCGCGGGCGAAGAGGACCATGGCCGCCAGCTTCGGCGCGCCGGCGAAGAAGGCCACGACCGGGGTCGGCGCGCCCTCATAGACGTCGGGCGTCCACATGTGGAACGGGGCGGCGGAGACCTTGAAGGCCAGGCCGCAGATCAGGAAGACCAGACCAAACAGCACCCCGGTTCCCGCCCCGGCCTGCACGGCCACAGCGATGTCGACGAACTTGGTGGAGCCGGCGAAGCCGTAGATCAGCGAGGCGCCGTAGAGCAGCAGGCCTGAGGAGAGCGCGCCGAGCACGAAGTACTTCAGGCCGGCCTCCGAGGCCTTGGCGTCGTCCCGGTGCATGGCGGCCAGGACGTAGAGGGCCAGGGACTGCAGCTCGACCCCGACATAGAGCGAGATCAGGTCGCCGGCGGCCACCATCATCGACATGCCGAGCGCGGCCAGCAGGATCAGGACCGGGAACTCGAAATTGCGCACGCCCCGCCGCTCGAACCACTTCTGGCCGAGAGGAATGGCGATGGCGCTGGCGGCGAAAATGGCCACCTGGCTGAAGGCCGAGGCGTCGTCGGCCACCAGGCCGCCCGCGAAGCCGCGTCCCTGGGCCCCGAAGGCCGCCGCGTAACCGGCGCCCGCCAGGGCGGCCACCGCGCCGAGGGACAGCAGGTTGGTGGCGCGCGGCGCGAAGGCGCCGACAACCAGGAGCAGGAGGGCGGCGCCGGCCAGGATCAGCTCGGGACCGGCAAGGGCGATATCGGCGGAGAAGTTCATGGATAGCCCCTAGGCGCCGATAGCCGCGCGGTAGACCGCGACGAGGTTGTCGACCGACGACTGGGTCAGGTCGAAGACGGCGGCCGGATAGATGCCGAGGTAGAGGGTGGAGGCGATCAGCGGCGCGAAGATCGCCACCTCGCGCCAGTCGAGGTCGCCGATCTCGGCCAGGGCCGGATTGGTCAGTTCCCCGAAGATCACCCGACGATAGAGGGAGAGCGCGTAGACCGCCGAGAGGATGACCCCGCTGGCGGCCACCAGGGCCGTCCAGGTGGAGACGCCATAGGCCCCGGTCATGGTCAGGATCTCGCCGACGAAGCCCGAGGTGCCAGGCAGGCCGACATTGCCCATGGTGAAGAGCATGAAGACCGCCGCATACCAGGGCATGCGGTTCACCAGCCCGCCGTAGAAGGCGATCTCGCGGGTGTGCATGCGATCATAGACCACGCCGACGCAGAGGAAGAGCGCGCTGGCGATCACCCCGTGGCTGAGCATCTGGAAGACCGCGCCCTGCACGCCGATGGCGTTGCCGGAGAAGATGCCCATGGTCACGAAGCCCATGTGGGCGACCGACGAATAGGCGATCAGCTTCTT
>NZ_JAUSLW010000007.1 GCF_030645195.1 Phenylobacterium sp.
CGGTTGACAACATGTCGGCGGTCACGGATGGATCAAGTGACTAATTGAGGAACTAAACCTGATGTCCGACATCCTCGAGCGCGTGCGTAAGATCGTCATCGAACACCTCGACGCCGATCCGGAGAAGGTCACCGAGAAGGCGAGCTTCATCGACGATCTGGGCGCCGACAGCCTCGACAACGTCGAACTGGTGATGGCCTTCGAAGAAGAATTCGATATCGAGATCCCCGACGACGCGGCGGAGCACATCCAGACCGTCGGCGACGCGGTGAAGTTCATCGGAGAGCGTCTGGGCGCCTAAGGCCCAGAGTTCGTTCAAGATTTGACCGCCGCGACGCTCACATGAGCCGCGGCGGTCTGCGTTTTGGAGCTCCACCATGCGTCGAGTTGTGGTCACCGGCATCGGTCTTCTGACCCCCCTGGGCCAGGGAACCGAACTGAGCTGGCAGGCCCTGCTTGCGGGCAAGTCCGGCGCGGGTCGGGTCACGACCTTCGATCCGACCGACTATGGCTGTCAGGTGGCCTTCGAGGTCCCGCGCGTCGATGGGCGCGGCGGCGGCGGGCCCGACGTCCCGGGCTCCTTCGACCCCGACCAGACCATGAGCCCGCGCGACCAGCGCCGGGTGGACGACTTCATCCTCTACGCCATGGCCGCGGCCGACGAGGCGGTGAAGGATTCGGGCTGGGTCCCGGAGACCGACGAGGACAAGGAACGCACCGGGGTCATCATCGGCTCGGGGATCGGCGGCCTGGCCACCATCGAGAAGAACGCCGTGGAGCTGCACCTGAAGGGGCCGCGCCGCATCGGGCCGTTCTTCATTCCGTCGGCGCTGATCAACCTGGCCTCGGGCCAGGTCTCCATCCGCTACGGATTCAAGGGCCCCAACCACTCGGTGGTCACGGCCTGCGCCACCGGGGCCCACGCCATCGGCGACGGCGCCCGGCTGATCAAGTACGGCGACGCCGACATCATGATCGCCGGCGGGGCCGAGGCGGCCATCTGCCCGGTGGGCATGGCCGGCTTCATCGCCGCGCGCGCCATGTCGACCAACTTCAACGATGAGCCCACCAAGGCCAGCCGTCCCTATGACAAGGACCGCGACGGCTTCGTCATGGGCGAGGGCGCCGGCATCCTGGTGCTGGAGGAATACGAGCACGCCAAGGCGCGCGGCGCGAAGATCTACGCCGAGGTCGTGGGCTACGGCCTGGCGGGCGACGCCTACCACATCACCTCCCCGGCCGAGGACGGCGACGGCGGCTTCCGGGCCATGAAGGCGGCCCTCAAGGACGCCGGCGTCACGCCGGGCGACATCGACTATGTGAACGCCCACGGCACCTCGACCCCGATGGGCGACGAGATCGAGCTTGGCGCGGTCACCCGGCTGATGGGCGATCACGCCAAGGACATCTCCATGTCGTCGACCAAGTCGGCCACCGGCCACCTGCTGGGCGCGGCCGGGGCCATCGAGGCGGCCTTCTCCTGCCTGGCCATCCGCGACCAGATCGCCCCCCCGACCCTCAACCTGGACAACCCCTCGGTGGATACGGTGATCGACCTGATCCCCCACAAGGCGAAACCGATGGCGATCACCTACGCCCTGTCCAACAGCTTCGGCTTCGGCGGCACCAACGCCTCGGTCGTGTTCAAGAAGGTCACGTGAGCCAGAGGCCGCGATCCCCCAAACGGAACGGCGGCATCACCCCCTTGCGCAGGCTGGTCATCATGCTGCTGAGCGCCGCCGCCACCCTGGCGGTGGCCGCCATGCTGGTGGCGGTCTGGGTGGTCTGGTCCTTCCAGGGACCGGGGCCCGCGGCCAAGGCCGGCGACGCCACCACGGTGATGCTGCGGCACGGCGCGAGCCTGCCCGAGATCGCCTCGACGCTTTCCCATGAGGGCGTCATCCGCTCGGCCCCGGTCTTCGTGGCCGCCGCCCAGATCACCGGGGCGGCGCGGGCCCTGAAGGCCGGCGAATACGAGTTCGCCAGCCGCGCCTCCATGGCCAGCGTGCTGGCCGACATCCGCGACGGCAAGATCGTCCGCCACCAGATCACCATCCCCGAGGGCCGCACCAGCGCCATGGTGGTGGCCGCGCTGACCGCCAAGACCGACCTGACCGGGGTGGCCGCCGCCCCGCCGGAGGGCTCGATCCTGCCCGAGACCTATCAGTACGAGCGGGGCGAGGACCGCTCGGCGGTGCTGCGCCGGATGATGGACGCCCGCGACGAGCTGCTGACCAGCCTGTGGGCCAAGCGCCAGCCGGGCCTGCCCTTCACCACCCCCGAGGAGGCCGTGACGCTGGCCTCCATCGTGGAGAAGGAGACCGGCAAGGCGAGCGAGAGACCCCGGGTGGCGGCGGTGTTCATCAACCGCCTGCGCCAGGGCATCCGCCTGCAGAGCGACCCCACCATCATCTACGGCCTGACCCAGGGCGAGCCGCTCGGGCGCGGCATCCGCGCCTCGGAGCTGGCGGCGGCCACCCCCTACAACACCTACGCCATCAACGGCCTGCCGCCGACGCCGATCGCCAATCCGGGCCGGGCGGCGATCGCCGCGGTGCTGGACCCGCCCAAGACCGACGAGCTCTATTTCGTGGCCGACGGGACCGGGGGGCACGTCTTCGCCTCCACCCTGGAGGAGCACAACGCTAATGTCGCCAAATGGCGCGCCATCGAGCGTAACCGTGGGGCGGCCACCAGCAACGAGACCCTGGCCGGGGCGCCCGTGGACGCGCCCGGCGTGACGGTGGAGCCGTGAGCCTTCGCCCCCGGGTTCCTTCTCCCCTTGCGGGAGAAGGTGGCCCTGCGGAGCAGGGTCGGATGAGGGGTCGATGTCCCTATCCTGCAAACCCACTGCGTCATCCCGGCCGCAGCGAAGCGGAGAGCCGGGACCCAGGGGCCGGCGCAGTGTGGTCGCCCCTGGGTCCCGGCTCTGCGGCCCTGACGGGCCTTGGCCGGGATGACGTGGTTGTTTGGTCTGAGAGGTCAGTGCGACCCCTCATCCGACCGGTCTCCGACCGGCGACCTTCTCCCGCAAGGGGAGAAGGACTCCGGTTCGGAGGCCTCTGATGCCCCTCTCCGGCATGACGGGATTTGGCCGGGCCGAGGGCGCCAGCGGCGACTGGAGCTGGTCGGTGGAGGCGCGCTCGGTGAACGGGCGCAACCTGGAGATCCGCTATCGCGGGGTCCCCGGGTTCGAGGCCCTGGACCGGACGGCGCGCGACGCCGCCCAGGCGCGGTTCCAGCGGGGCAATGTCACCATCGCGATCACCGGCAAGCGCAGCGACGCGGCCGGCAAGGTCACCATCAACCTGGAGCAGCTGGAGCGCTATCTGGCGGCGGGCGCGCCCTATGTCGCCGAGGGGCGGGCGGCGACGCCCAGCCTGGACGGGCTGCTGGCCCTGCGCGGCGTGATCGAGGCCGGCGAGGCGGTGGACGATCCCGAAACGCTCGCGCAGGTGGAGGCCGCCATGGCCGCCAGCCTGAACGCCGCCCTGGACGCCCTGTTGGCCAACCGGCGGGAGGAAGGCGCGTCCCTGGCGCTCGTCCTGGCCGGGCAGATCGACCGCATCGCCGGCCTGGTGATCCAGGCCGAGACCGAGGCCGCGGGCCAGACGGCGGCGATCAAGGAGCGCTTCGAGCGGCGGATGAACGAGCTGGCGCCCGACGCACCCGGCGTGGCCGAGCGCATCGTGGTGGAGGCCGCGGCCCTGGCGGTGAAGGCCGACGTCCGCGAGGAGCTGGACCGGTTGGCCGGCCATGTGGAGGCCGCCCGGACCCTGATGGCCGGCGAGGGCCCGGCCGGGCGGCGGCTGGACTTCCTGACCCAGGAATTCATGCGCGAGGCCAACACCCTGTGCTCGAAATCGGCCCTGCCGGGCCTGACCACGGTGGGGCTGGACCTGAAGGCCACCATCGAGCAGTTCCGCGAGCAGGTGCAGAATGTGGAATGAATTTTCCCTCCCCTTCATGGGGAGGGTGGACGAGGCGCAGCCTCGGACGGATGGGGAATTCCCGCCAGACTCCCCCACCCCGGTCGCTACGCAATCTGTCCCTCCCCATGAAGGGGAGGGAGGGCGACCATGACCGACGACCATTCGAAGCCCTGGGAAACCACCCGGCGCGGCCTGCTGCTGCTGGTCTCCAGCCCGGCCGGCGCGGGCAAGACCTCGCTGTCGCGGCGGCTGGTGTCGGACAACAGCGACCTGACGCTGTCGATCTCGGCCACCACCCGCGACCCGCGTCCGGGCGAGGAGGAGGGGCGCGAGTACTTCTTCGTCGACCGCCCGGGGTTCGAGGCGATGATCGCGCAGGGCCACTTCCTGGAATGGGCCGAGGTGAACGGCAATCTCTACGGCACGCCCAAGGCCGCGGTGATGGCCGCCCTGGACGCCGGCAAGGACGTGCTGTTCGACATCGACTGGCAAGGCGCGGGGCAGATCGCGACGGCCGCGCCCGCCGACAGCGTGCGGGTGTTCATCCTGCCGCCATCGTGGGAGGACCTGTCGCGGCGGCTGCACGCGCGGGCCCAGGACTCAGAGGCGGTGATCGCCAGCCGCCTGGCGCTGGGCAAGGACGAGATCGCCCACTGGGGCGCCTATGACTATGTGATCGTGAACAAGAACTTCGACCGCGCCTATGCGGACCTGAGCCACATCTACCGGGCCGAGCGGCTGAAGCCGGGGCGGAACACGTGGTTGCCGGGGTTCGTGGAGGGGTTGCTGGCGGAGGGGTAGGGGCGGTCTCTCATTGTTGGCGCCTGAACCGGTATCCACCGTCACGCTCTACCTTCGGCCTTGCTGATCAAGCCTCAGGAGGCGGGCCGAGAGTTCCTCAAAGTCTCCGGCGCGGGCCGGCATGTGTTGAAGCCTGGCGCGCATCACGTCGAGTTTGATGATGGCGCCTCGGGCGGCCGCAACGAGCCAACTGATATCCTTTGGTCGCCAGGCGCAGAGCTTCGCCAATGCGATGTCCTCGGGCTCGGGAACAATGGCCGTAATTCCAGGCGCCTCGGGAGTCCGATACTCCATCGCGCGGTCCAGCCAATCGGTCGGTAGTATCGCTGTCTCCGCGCCGACGCCGTCGCAGTAGTAGCCAAATGTGTTGTCGAAGTTGGACCCCTGACCAAGAGAACCGTCCAGCTCTTCCGAAACGCCATCCACGTCTTCGACATCATAGGCGAAGAGATCGACTTCCCGTGTCATCGCCATCTCAACCGGGACAACGCGGCGCCAGGCGATAACCGCTGCGGAACCGATGAGAACGAACCGGGTCTGACCCGTGACCTCTCCCGCGGCGCGCAGGATATGGTTCACGTTCTGGATCAGCATCATGGGGTCGGAGCTCGCCAGGCTCGGTTCAGTTCGTCCCGGGGCACCACGACAAAGACGGGGGCGGTGTCGCGCAGGTTGGCGCCCCGATCACTGTCTTCGAGGAGCTGGCGCGCAACTTCCTCGGCCGACAAGGTCAGGGTGCGCTTCCACGTCGCGTAGGCGGTCGCCTGTTGAGGATCGGAGCGGGCGAAACGCTCCAAGAACGCGTCCCCAGCCCTCAGCAGGCTTGGTTGATCCACGATCCGCTTGGCCACCTCCACCATGCGAAGATAGGACCGCCGCTCATGGCGATCGTAGAAGTCATGCTTGAGGCGCAAGGATTCAACGAATTGCTCACCTCTGGTCATCATGTCCTCGGCGCCGCTGCGACATTCTGAGCATGTGATCGCACAATCTCCTTCTGCAAGCCTAACCAATTGGCTCGCCCGGCGCGCAAGGGATTCCATCCGCGCCGACCGGCGCCGCGGCGCGCACGCATCCGGGTTCGCGTGCGTCGCGTGGAGATGCAGTTCAAATGTTCCGTAAATGTTCTTGCATTTTGCGCGCGTTTTGGTAGTTTGAAAATTATCGGTCAGGGCTGCGCGCGGCGCGTCCCTGGGACCGTGATCCCTTATAATTTCAGGATATTCCCATGAGCCGGAAGCGGGTCTGGGGCGAGGTCGCCCTGGTGGTGGAAGAGGTGTGTCTGCGGCTGGAGGCGGGCGATCCGCTGGCGGTGGTGTGCCGGGACGAGGAGATGCCGCACGAGAGCACGCTGCGGGCCTGGCTGAGGCGGTTTCCGGACCTGAAGGCGAAGGTGGACGCGGCGCGGGCCACGGGGTTAGCGGTGCAGGCGGCGCGGCCGCTGGTGGGGCGGGTGCGGCCGGTGGTGTTCGACGAGGCCCTGGCGCGGGCGGTGTGCGAACGGCTGGCGGCGGGGTCGCAGGGGCTGGAGGCGGTGTGCGCGGCCCCCGACCTGCCGTCCTCGGCGACGGTCTATCGCTGGCTGGCCGACTATCCCGAGTTCGCCGACCAGTACGGGGAGGCGCGCCGCATCCAGGCGCATCGGATGTTCGACGAGGCCCGCGCCATCGCCAAGGCGGCCACGGCCAAGTCGGTGGCGGTGGCGAAGCTGCGGATCGACACCCTGAAATGGCAGGCGGCCAAGCTGGCGCCGCGGGTCTATGGGGCGCGGGTCGAGCGGGACCTGGAGCCGGAGGCACCGGTGATCAATGTGCAGGTCCGCGACTTCTGCCTGGAGGATGAGGTGGAGACGCTGCGGGCGATGGTCACGGCGGCGGGGATGAGCCTGCCGGAGGTGTCGGCGCTGAACCCGATCCCGGCGCGGTTGCCGGGGATGAGGCGGCGGGAGGCGGCGAAGGCGGTGGAATAGGCGCTAGATCCTCCTCTCCCCCTTCTTCTGGGGGGAGAGGTCGGGTGAGGGGGGCGGTCCGGCCAGGTGGTGAGTTGCGGGACGATCCCCTCACCCAACCTCTCCCCTTGAAAGGGGAGAGGAGATGAGTCTGCGACCTTGCCTACCCCGCCCCGTGCCCGTGTCGGTGGTGCAGGTCCGGATAGTGAGCGTGGGTGTGGGTCAGGGGGGCGTGGCGGTGGGGGTGGCTGTGGGGTTCGCCGGGCGGGTCGTTCGGGCCGTGTTCGTGCTGGTGGTGGGCGTCGTGGACGTGGCGGTGCTCGTGGGCCATGGCCTGGTGGGTGTGGGGGTGCTCGTGGGCCTCCATCAGGTGCAGGGCCACGCCGATCAGCATCAGGGCTGAGGCGGCGATGAGCTGGGCGGTGACCGGCTCGCCGAACATGCCGATGGCCAGGACCGCTCCGATGAAGGGGGCGGTGGAGAAGTAGGCGCCGGTGCGCGCCGCGCCGAGGTGGCGCAGGGCGAGCACGAACATGACGAGGCTGACGCCGTAGCCCAGCAGGCCCACCAGGCCGGCGCCCAGGGTCTCCGTCAGGGGCGGCAGGCGGGCGCCGAGGGCCAGGGCCAGGGCGAGGTTCACGGCGCCGGCGGCCAGGCCCTTGATGAGGGCGATCTGCACGGGATCGGCGGCGCTGAGCTTGCGGGTCAGGTTGTTGTCGATCCCCCAGGCCAGGCAGGCGCCGGCGATGGCCACCGCGCCGAGGCCGAGGCCCGCGGGACCGCCTTGCCACGACAGGATCACGGCGCCGGCCAGGATGGCGGCGGCGCCCAGCAGCAGGCGGCGGTCGACGTTCTCGCGGAAGACGAGCCAGGCGATGGCCATGGTGGCCAGGCCCTCGAGGTTGAGCAGCAGGGCGGCGCTGGAGGCCGCGGTGGTCGCCAGGCCCACCATCAGCAGGACCGGGCCGACGACCCCGCCGCTCAGCACCACCAGGGCAAGCCAGGGCAGGTCGGCGCGGCGCAGGGGCGCCTCGGCGGCCGGGACCCCCAGGGCGCCTCTAGCCAGGTGGACGGCGGCGAGGCCCAGGCCCGAGCCCAGATAGAGCAGGCCGGCCAGCAGCCAGGGGCTGACCCCGCCCCCCAGCAGCAGCTTGGCGAAGGGGGTGCTGGCGCCGAACAGGACGGCCGAGGCGATGGCGAGCAGGACGCCGGGACGGTTGCGGATCATGGGGGGAGCTTAGGGGGATGGGCGGCTGGGGGCGAGCCCTGCAGATCCTCCCCCAGGCGCGCAGCGCCGATGTGGGGGAGGTGGCGCGGACCGCAGGTCCGTGCCGGAGGGGGATCAACGTCGTTGACCCTTACCGCCCCAAAACAAGAGTCAAAGTCCCCCTCAGTCAGCTTTGCTGACAGCTCCCCCAGAGGGGGAGCATCTTGGGGGCGCGGCCTACAGCGCCGCCTGGACGCCCCAGGCCGCGGCGCCGGCGGCGAGGGCCAGGGCGGAGGCCAGGGTGAAGCGCAGGGCGAAGGGGCGGCTGCCGAACAGGTGGGCGAAGACGACGCGCTGGACGGCGTTGGCGGCGAAGGCGGCCAGGATGGCGCCCGCGGCGAAGTCGAGGCTGACGCCGCGGGCCACCGAGCGGGCGGTCGACAGCGTGATGGCGTCGACGTCCACCAGGCCCGAGACCACGGCGAACAGGTAGCCGCCGGTGACGCCCGCCTCCTTCGTCACCCAGGCGCCGAGGAAGGTGACGACGATCAGCAGCAGGCCGAAACCGAGCACGGCGGTGAGCTCGAAGGGGACGGTGTCGGGCCGGGCCGGGGCGCCGACAGCCGGGCGCAGCAGGGGCAGGAGGCCTGCGGCGGCGAAGACCAGGGCCCCGGCGGCGGCGGGAACGGCCACCAGGGGGATCAGGTCCGGCGCCAGGACGCCAGCCAGGACCGTGGCGCGGGTCAGGGAGACCATGGCCGCCAGGCAGACCCCGGAGCCGAGGCCGCGGGCGTCGTCGGCCTGGCGGCTGAGGCGGGCCATGGCCAGCGTGGTGGCGGTGGAGGAGGCCAGGCCCCCCAGCAGGCCCGCGAGCGGCGGTCCGCGGTCGGGGCCGGCCACCTTCTGGGCGATGTAGCCGCTGTAGGAGACCGCCGCGATGAGGATCATCAGCAGCCAGAGCTCGTAGGGATTGAGCGCGTTCAGCGGGTCGACCGTGCGGTTGGGCAGCAGGGGCAGGACCACCACGGTCATGGCCAGCAACAGCAGGGCCGCGCGCAGCTCGATCCAGCTGAGGCGGGCCACGGCGCGGTGCAGGGTCTCGCGGCTGGCCAGGAGGCCGGCGGTGGCCACCCCGCCGGCGGCGGCGGCGCGGATGTCGCCCATGGCGGCCAGGACGCCGAGGACGAAGACGGTCATGGCCGCCACCACATTGGTGACGCTGAAGTCGGATTCGGCGGTGCTTTCCCGGTAGCTGAAGACGGCGAAGGCGGCGGTGAGGACGGCGAGGCCCGCCACCCAGGGGACGAAGCTTTCCGCGAGGATCGACAGGGCGCCGCAGAGCCCGCCCAGCAGGCCGATGAGGGTGAAGGTGCGCACCCCGGCGGTGCGGGCGCCCTCCGGGGCGTCGCGCCAGCGCCAGCCGCGCTCGATGCCGACGATGAGGCCGATGGCCAGGGCCAGGCCCAGGCGGAGCAGAAGATCGTCTTCGGTGTCCATCGGCGCCAGTCAGGCGGCAAGGACCGCGCGCGGTCAAGGCGGTCGCGATCCTCGGCGCAGAACCTCGCGGGGCCTTGATCTGAATCAGGTCGTGGGGCGTGTTGTGCGGCCAAGCTCCCGCACACCCTGGGTTGAGACCATGACAGCGATGACCAGATCCTTTCCGCGCGCCGCCCTCGCCACCGTCCTGGTCCTTGGCCTGGCGGCGGGAGGCTGCGCCTCGACGCGCGACGGCGCCGCGCCGGAACCCACCCCGCCCGTCGCCACCCAGCGGTCGGGCGCCATGGTGCGGGGCGGGGAGAGCGGGCTGGGGATCACCGGGGCGGTGACGCCGCCGGAAATGAAGGCGGTGGCGGCCGCGCCCTACGCCCTGCCAAGTCCCCCCGACTGCGCGGCCCTGGCCCGCGAGATCCTCCAGCTCGACGATCTGCTGGGCCCCGACGTCGATGTGCTGGCGGCGGCGGAGACCCGGTCCGGGGCCATGGGACGGGCGGCCGACCGGGCGATCGTGGGCGCGGTGCGCGGGGCCATCCCCTATCGCTGGGTGCTGCGCTGGATGACCCAGGCCGGCAAGCTGGACCGCGAGCTGCGGCTGGCGATCCTGGCGGCCACGGCGCGGCGGGGCTATCTGAAGGGCGTGCGGCTGGGCCTGGCCTGCCCGCCGGCCTGACCCGCCGCCCCGGCTGGACCGGAGCGGCGGGCCGAACCTAGGAGGCGAACCTAGTCGACGACGGTCCAGGAGCCGTCGGGCTGTCGGCAGGCGTGGCCGCGGGCCTGCTGGGTGCGGCCCTGGATGTAGACGGTCTGGCTGTAGGTGGTGCAGCGGAAGCCGCCGGCGTCGTTGTAGTACTGGCCGACCTGGAAGGTCCCGCGGTGGTCGTTGCTGGGGTTGCGCCACTGGTAGCGGCTGCCCTGGCGGCCGGAATTGAAGCCGTCGTAATAGGTCCGATAGGCGTAGCTGCGGTCCTCGCAGTCGAGATTTCCGGTGAGGGCCGCCCCCATGGCGCCGCCGACGATGACCCCGGTGACGGTGGTTCCCGTCCGGTTGTCGCCGCCCACGGACTGGCCCAGCAGGCCGCCGATGATGGCGCCGATCAGGACGCCGGCCGGATCGGGCTTGTCGCGGCACTGCTGGTAATAGCTGTCGTCCTGATAGGTGTAGGTGCGGGTGTAGCGCTGGTTCCAGCGCTGGTCGCGGTCGTCCCGGTAGACGGTCTCGGCGATCAGGCCGCTGGAGGTGGCCACCAGGAAGTAGTTGTGGCTGTCGTAACGGTACCAGCGATAGCCGCGGGGCGGGGACCGCAGGCCGAGCTGACGCCAGTCGCGGACGATGTCGTCGTTCTGCCGGTACTGGCTGGGCAGGCGGTCGCCCCGCGACCAGCGGGGGCCGTACTGATAGCCGCCGGGGGTGCGCTGGTACTGGTAGCGGTTCTGCGGATCGTTGCTCCGATTGTAGGGGTCGTAGGGCTGGGCGACGGCGGCGCCGCTCAAGAGGGACAGCGCCAGGGCGGCGCTCAGAACACGGGTCATGGGGGTCTCCTCATCCTGCGAAGGCGTGGGCCTTCATCGTTGCTCCAAAATGCGGCGGACAACTTGGGAAGATCATGCCTCGGGTGGCGCGCGCTAGGATTGATCCTGGTCAAGCTTGGATCAGGGCGCCGGCGGGCGGAGGAAGACCCGGGTCTTGCCCTGGTCCCGCTGCGGTGACAATCCAGGGGCTCGGATTCAAGGAGCTGACATGGCCGAACCCAAGGGCAAGCGGGATTTCCGCGACTCGCCGCGGCTCGATCCCAAGGAGCGCCACCAGGTGGAATACTGGGCCAAGCGCTGGGGGGTGACCCACGACCAGATCATCAGCGCCTACCGCAAGGTCGGCATGATGGTGAAGGACATCGCCGCCGAGCTGGGCAAGAAGCGCTGATGGCCCACCTGATCCGTACCGACGCCCTGATCCCGGCGGCGCCCGAGGCGGTGTGGGCGGTGTTGGCCGATTTCGCGCGGTATCGGGAATGGAACCCGCTGAACCTGGAGGCCCACGGCGAAGCGGTATTGGGGGCCAAGATCCCCATGGTGTTCCGCAACCTGGGCTCGGCCAAGCCCGGCGCCACCATTTCCCAGACCGTGACGCTGGTGGCCTGCGAGCCGGGCAAGGCCCTGGCCTGGGCCGGGTCGGTTCCGCTGTTGTTCAGGGGGCGGCATCACTTCACCCTGTCGCCGGAGGGCGGCGGCACGCGGCTGCTGCACGGCGAGGACCTGAGGGGGCTGATCCCCATGACCTTCTCCAAGGCCCAGATCGCCCGCGACTTCGTCCCCGCCTATGAGGCGGTGAACGCAGCCCTGGCCGCCCGCGTGGCCGCCCTGGGATGATGGGCGTCATGGACCTGGTGGACCTCGCCATCGACGAGGATCCGCGCAGCCCCTGCCTGTGGGTTCCGAGCGAACACTGGGACGATTTCTGCGCGGCCATCCGCCGGACGCCCAATCTGATCGGGGCGGTGATCTATCGCGACAAGACCATCCGCGACGGCGGGCCGGGGACCGACATCGTCACCGGATCGGACCAGAGCGGCGCGCGCCGATGATCACCGACCCTTGGTTCTACGCCCTGGCGGTTCCGGCGGTGATCATCCTGGGCCTGGCCAAGGGCGGGTTCGCCGGGATCGGAGTGATCGCCGTGCCGCTGATGGCGCTGTCGGTCTCGCCGGTGCTGGCGGCCTCGATCACCCTGCCGATCCTGATCGTGCAGGACGTGGTGAGCGTCTGGGCGTTCCGGAAGACCTGGGACCGGAAGATCCTGATCCTGATGCTGCCCAGCGCGGCGGTGGGGATATTCGCGGGCTTCGCCCTGGCGGCCTTCGTCAAGCCCGGGGCGGTGGAGCTGGCGGTGGGGGCGGTCTCGGTGGTCTTCGCCCTGCAGCGTCTGTGGCTGGAGCGGGCGGCCGCGCCGGTGGTCGAGGCCCTGCCCGAGGGCCTGGCCTGGCGCGGCGTGCTGGCGGGGATCGCGGCGGGCTTCACCAGCCAGATCAGCCATGCCGGCGGGCCGCCCTTCCAGATGTACGTCCTGCCCAAGAGGCTGGCGCGCGACGTCTTCATCGGCACCAGCGCCATCTTCTTCGCCGTGGTGAACTGGATGAAGGTCCCGGCCTATCTGGCGCTCGGTCAGTTCACCCACCAGAGCCTGACCACCTCGGTCGCCTTGCTGCCGCTCGCCATCGCCTCGACCTGGGCCGGGGTGTGGCTGGTGCGGCGGGTCCCGGGCGCCGCCTTCTACCGGGTGATCTACCTGCTGCTGATCGGGGTGGGGGGCAAGCTGGCCTGGGATGGCGCGATCTCGCTTTTGGGTTAGGACTGAAACAGTCGAGCCCTCAGCGCGCCGCAATCGCGGGCGAGTTTGAGAGCGAAGGAGCTTCCCCATGACGCCACGATCCTGGACCGCTGGCCTGGCCCTCGCCGCGCTGATGGGGGCGAGCTCGGCGCGGGCGGAGGAGGCGGTGGCCACGGCCTCGGCGACCCCGGCTCCGGTCGCGGAGCTCTCCACGGCGGCCCAGATCGACCAGTTCATCAGGTCGGCGCCCCTGCCCAGCCTTGAGGACGAGGGCGTGGACGGGATCACCTCGGGCGAGAGCAAGCGCCAGGTCCACGGCGAGGTGGGGATCGCGGTCGGCACCGGCGGCTATCGCAGCGTCTACGCCATGAGCCTGATCCCCCTCGGCGAGACCGGAACCCTGGCCATCGCCGTCAGCGAGAGCCGCGACGACCGGTTCGGCGGCTATGGCGGCTATGGGTCGGGCGACCGGCAGTCGATCGGGCTGTCCTATGCCTCCAGCCCAGCCGCGGCCGACCACGGGCCGCTGTGCGCCGAGCGGATGGATCACGGCCCCAACTGGCATGGCCCCCGCAGCCATGGGCCGAGCGGCCTGGACCGCGGCGCGTGCTCCGTCGGCGACGAGCGTATGGCGCCGCGTTAGATCGCCTTCGCCAGGCTCAGGAATTCCTCGACGTCCAGGGTCTCGGCCCGGCGGGAGGGATCGATGCGGGCCTTTTCACAGAGGCTCTCGCCCCCCAGCTGCTTGAGGCTGGAGCGGAGCATCTTGCGGCGCTGGCCGAAGGCCGCGGCGGTGATCGTCTGCAGGGCGTCCAACAGGGCCTGGTCTAGGCGCGCGGCGTGGGGGACCAGATGGACCACCGCCGAGGTCACCTTCGGCGGCGGGGTGAAGGCCCGGGGCGAGACCTCCATCACCAGCTTGGCGTCAGCGGTGGCCTGGGCGATGACGGCCAGCCGACCATAGGCGTCGGACCCGGGCGCGGCGACGATCCGCTCGGCCACTTCCTTCTGGAACATCAGGGTGAGAGAGATGGGCTGGAAGCGCCCGGTCAGCCACTTGATGAGCAGGGGCGTGCCGACATTGTAGGGCAGGTTGGAGACGACGGCCGTCGGCCCGCCCGCCGCCAGGGCGGCCTCGTCGGCGGTCAGGGCGTCGTCGAGGTGGACGGTCAGGGCGCCGCCGCTGGCCTGCGCCAGCTCCTCCAGCAGGGGGAGGAAGCGCGGGTCCTTCTCGATGGCGGTGACCTGCGCGCCGGTCTCCAGCAGGGCGCGGGTCAGGCCGCCGGGGCCGGGGCCCACCTCGATGACGTGATCGCCCGCCCCCACCCCGGCCAGGCGGGCGATCTTGCGGGTGATGTTGAGGTCGAAGAGGAAGTGCTGGCCGAAGCTCTTCTTGGCGATCAGGCCGTGCCCGTCGAGGGTGTCGCGCAGGGGCGGGAGGTCGTCGAGGGTCATGGCCCTGCCTATCAGCCCGCGCGGCGGGTGGCGATCTCGTCGGCCATGCGGATGGCGGCCACCAGGCTGTCGGCGCGGGCCAGGCCGCGTCCGGCGATGTCGAAGGCGGTGCCGTGATCGGGCGAGGTGCGCACGATCGGCAGGCCCAGGGTCACATTAACGCCGCCCCAGAAGTCGAGCATCTTCACGGGGATAAGCGCCTGATCATGATACATGCAGAGCGCGGCGTCGTAGCGGGCGCGCATCTCCTCGGGGAACAGGCTGTCGGCCGGGGTCGGTCCCGTGGCGTCGACACCCAGGTCGCGCAGGGAGCGGATGGCGGGCAGGATGATGTCGTTTTCCTCGCGCCCAATGGCCCCGCTCTCGCCAGCGTGGGGGTTGAGGGCGGCCACGGCCAGGCGGGGGATCTCGATCCCGAAGTCGCGGCGCAGGGCCTGGGCGGTGACCAGGCCGGCATTGACCACCTTCTCGATGCTCAGGGCCGCGGCGACCTTGGCGATGGGCTCGTGGACGGTGACCAGGGTGGTGCGCAGGCCGGGGACGGCCAGCATCATGATCGGCCCCCGGGCGCCGTCATAGCGGGTGGACTGGGTCAGCTCGCCCAGGAACTCGGTATGGCCCGGGAAGGCGAACCCGGCCTCGTAGAGGGGCGCCTTGGCGATGGGAGCGGTGACCAGGCCGCAGACCTGGCCGGAGAGGGCCAGGCCCACCCCGGTCTCGATCCACTGGATCACCGACTTGGCCGCCGCCGCCGTGGGCTGGCCCGAAACCACCGGCGCGCGCAGGGGGATGTCGAGGACGGGGATGGCGTCGGGGAAGACCCGGGCGGCGTCGTCGGGCGAAATGACCCGGCGGACGATGGAGGCGCCGGACCCCGACGCCGAGGCCAGGGACTGGCTGTCGCCGACCACAAGGAAGGCCGGCCCCGACTGGCGCAGCTGCGCCCAAGCCTTGACGATGATCTCCGGTCCGATGCCGGCGGGGTCGCCGAGCGTCAGGGCGAGTGGGCCTGTCTTCACTTGGTCTCGATGGTCGCCGAGTTCCTAAGGTCACGCATATAACGCCGGGCGATCATGCTGAGTTGCTGACCGAACAGACGGTTTTCGATCTGCTCCCGGGTCTGGCCCTCGCCGCCGCTGGCGCGCTTGGCGCAGACCGCCAGCAGGTGAAGGCCGGCGCTGGTGCGGATCGGCTGCGAGAGCTGTCCGGCCTCGAGGCTCTCGGCGGCCTCGCGGAAGGCGGGCGCCAGGTCCTTGATCTCGGCCTCGCCCAGGTCGCCGGCGATGATGCCGGGCGTCTTGGCGGCCTGGGCCTCCAGATCGCCGCAGCCGGTCACCTGGGCGCGCAGGGCCACCAGCTTGGCGTTGGCGGCTTCCACGGCGCTCTGGTCGGCGGTCTGGGGCAGCCCAACGGCGGCCTGCTTGAGGCTGACCATCATACCGCCGGCGCCGGCGCGCTTGTCGCGCAGGTAGATGATGTAGACCCCGTCCTTGACCTGGATCGGGCGCGACAGCTGGCCGGGGCGCATCTGCTCCAGGGCCGCGTCGATCTCGGGGGCCATCTCGCCGGCGGTGATCCAGCCGGCGTCGCCCCCGGCCGCGGCGGTGGCGGCGGCGGAGAACTGGCGGGCCACGGCGGGGAAGGGCGCGCCCTGCTGCATCTGGGTGATGAGCTGGCCGGCGCCGGTCATGGCGGTGTCCATGCCGCCGACGCGGTTGGCGTCGATGAAGACTTCGCTGATCTGGTACTGGGGCTTGGAGGCGGCGGCGGCCAGGCGCTGCTGCACGGCCTTGACCTGATCGTCGCCGATGCGCAGCCGCGAGCCGTAGCGGCCGCGGATCCAGCGCTGCCAGCTGGTGTTGGCGCGGACCTCCTGGCGAAGGGTCTCCTCGCCGATGCCCTGGGCCTTGAGGTTCCCGAGGAACTGCTCAAGGGACATGTTGTTGCCCTTGGCCATCTCGGCCAGCTCCTCGGTGACCTCGTCGTCGGTGGCGACGATGTCCATCTTCTGCTCGCGCTCGACGCGGCGCAGCTCCTGGAGCTGCAGGCTCTCGTCCACCAGACCGATCAGGGCCTCGCGCTGGAACTGGGGCAGGTTCTGCGCCGTCGGCTGCACACCGGAGGTGGCGATCAACAGACGCATGCGCTGGGCCAGGTCGTAGGTCGAGATGATGTCGTCATTGACCACGGCGGCGACGGACTCGTTGATCCCGGCCGGCGGGGTCGGGGCGACGGGAGCAGCGACCGCTGGCGGCGCCTCCTGGGCCCAGAGGACCGAAGGGATCGCCGTCGTGGCCAGGGCGATCGCCATGGCGGCGCCGCGCGCCGAAAGGCCCGTGACATTACGCGCACGCATCATGGGTGGGGAGTTTCCTTGGAGCGGATGGCCATGGGCAGGTCGGTGCGAAGGGCCATTCCGGTGGCGAATTTCAGTTCGCATACAACGGTCCGCCCAATGTGGCGAGGGTGAGGCGTATGGCGAGAGACTCGGTGGGACCCAGACGCCCCACCACGGTGTCTTCGCGCCGGTAGATGATGTCCACGCGGGTGCAGTCGTCGCGGTAGGTGACGCCGAGGTCGCGGATCACCCAGGCGTCCTGGACCAGGTCGCGGTTGCCGTAGGCGGTCAGGCCCCAGTGCTTGGTCAGGTAGATGTCGCCGCCGAGATCGAGGTTCTCCACCTTGACCCCGTTGGCGTTGGCGCGGTCGCGCAGGTAGCGGAAATAGCCGTTGGCCCGCTTCATCGAGAGGTTGGCGCCGGCTTCCGCCCGCTGGACGGTGAGGTCGTCGGAATCCAGACGCGTGCGGGCGAAGAAGGACAGGCCCTTGATGGGCTGGGCGTCGGCGGCGACGATCCAGTCGGAACGGGTCTGGCGCAGGCCGCTCTGGGGGGAGAAGACGTCGTTGCTCTGGTTGCGGAAGCTGCGGCCCACCAGCAGGCTGGCGCGGCGCCCGTCGTCCCAGAACACCGAGGCGCGGCCGCCGGCGTTCACCCGCACGCCGTCCTCATAGAGGTCGTAGCCGGGGAATTTGTTGGCCCGGAAGAGGTTGGTCTCGTCGAACTCGAAGGCGACCGAGTCCTCGTTGAGATAGACCGGCGCGCCCGTGGCGCTGGTCCCCACCACCACCTGACGGGCGTTGGGGGAGGCGGCGATCTGGACGATGGGCTCCAGGATCACGGTGGAGTCGGAGAACCGGCGCACGAAGGGCCAGGTGATGTCGGCGCCGGCCACGGCCAGGCCCCGCGACAGGGTCTTCGACGCGCCCTTGACGGTGTTCAGGTCGTCGAGGGCGTAGGCGTCGCCGCGGAGGTTCACGAAGGGCGAAACCCTTATGCCGGCGGGGGCGGTGAAGGTGGCTCGCCAGTCGACCTCGCCGGTCACCCGGCGGCTGTCGAGGCCCGGGAGGCGCTGCGGCGCGACGCTGAGGGGCGACTCCTCGCGGGTGAGGGCCACGGCCGACCCCAGTAGGCGCAGGCGGCCGCCGGCGATGTTGGTCTGCGGCTCCCAGCGGGCCTCGATCAGGGGGCCGACGAAGGGGAAGGCGCGGTCGTTGTCGCCGGGCCGCAAACCCTGGATGGAGAAGGCCGCGGCGGAGAAATAGGACCTCTGGTCCTGGCGGGTGGCGTAGACCTGGGAGATCAGGCGACGGTCGTCGGCGATATAAGGGCCGCGGGCGGCGTAGACGTCGCCGATCTCGTACTTGTCGAACAGCAGGTCGTCGGAGGTGCGCTCGGCGGTGAAGCCCCAGTTCCAGCGCTCGTCGATGGCGAACTGGCCCGAGGCCAGGACATAGCTGCGGCTGGTGGCGTCGCCGAAGCGATTGCCCTTGCCGTCGAAGTCCTCGTCATAGGTGTAGCCGAACCGGGCGTCGATCGCGCCGGAGTAGAACCGCTTGCGGTAATGTCCGTTGAAGAACGGATTAACTTTCGTGTTAATTTGAGGACTTAGCGTGATATCCGAAGACGGCGAGAGAACCTGCAGATAGGGCTGCTCATAGCTGAGGCCGCGGCGGTTCGAGGCGCCGAGCTTGGGCGGCAGGAAGCCGGACTTGCGGACCGCCTGCGGGTCGGGGTGCCAGAACAGCGGCAAATAGAGCACCGGGGCCCCGAAGATGCGGATCACGGCGTTGCGGTAGTAGATCAGCTGCCGGTCGCGATCCTGCACCACCTTGTCGGCCTTGATGGACCAGGTGGGGGACTTGGGCGAGCCGTCGGCGGCGCAGATCTCGCAGGGGGTGTAGATCGCGCGGTTCAGTTCGTTGACCCGCTCGCTGCGGCGGACGGCGGTGGCGGCGGCCAGCTTGATGCTGGGGGCCAGGCGGGCGGCGAAGCCCGTGGCGACCCCGGCCTTCATGGCCTCGTCCAGCACCAGCTCGTCGGCATATTCGATGCTGCCGTCGGCGTTGATGATCTGGACCTGGCCCTTGGCGGTCATCACGCCGCGGGCCTCGTCATAGACCAACTCGTCGGCGCGCAGGGTGCGGCCCTCGTAGCGGACCTCGGCCTCGCCGCGGGCGGTGGTGATCTTGTTCTTGTCGTCGCGGATGACGAGGTCGGCTTCCATGTAGAGCTGACCGGGCTCAAGCCCGTCGACGGGGGCCTTGCCGCCCGGCGCCTGGGCGTGCGCCTGCGCGGACATCGCCACGACGATGACCGCCACGCTCGCCAGCAGGCCGCGCTTTACGGAGACGGAACGGCGACCACGACTCATGAAGCTAGGAAACCCCCTCCAGGCGGTTGTTGGCGGATGGATAGCCGGGAACGCCAACGATTCAACCGTCTTCGGTGTAGCAGAGCAAAGTCAGCCCGGACAGGAGCGCGACCAAGGGCGGCGCCCAGGCGGCCGCATAGAGCGGGATGATCTCCGCATCGGCGAGCGCGCCGGAGAATTCGTTGAAGAAAAAGAAGATGAAACCGATGGCCACCCCGGCCCCCGCCAGGCTGCCGAGGCCTCCCAGGCGAGCCAGCCGCAGGGAAAAGGCCGCCGCCAGGACCGACATGGCCGCAAACAGCAGGGGCGTGGCCAGCAGCTGCTGGAAGCGCAGGCGGTAGCCGTCGGCGGAGAAACCGGCCTGTTCGGTCAGGCGGATGGCGGCGGGCAGGCGCCAGAAGGCGATGGCGTCGGGCGAGGCGAACCGCTCCATGGCCGATTCGGAATCCAGGGTGGAGCGGATCGAGAGCGAGTCGGAGCGCACCGAGCTTTCGCCGGCGGTGGCCTCGCGGACGTCGGTGAGCTTCCAGAAGCCCGGCAGCAGCTCGGCCTGGGCGGCCTCCAGGCGGCGCTTGAACTCGGGCAGGCCGGCCTTGTTCTTCTGGTAGACGAAGAGCGATACCCCCTTGAGCCGCACCCGGCCGGCCACCACGTCGCGGGCCTTGGCGTGGATGACGATCTGGTTGCGGTCGTCGCCCTGGCGCAGCCAGACCTCCTTGGGAGCGTCGGTGAGGTAGTTCTCCATCAGGCTGGCGCGCTCGGCCTCGAACCGGGCGCTGAGGGCCGAGGCCAGGGGATTGAAGGCGGTGACCGCCAGGACGCCGGCCAGGAAGGCCGCCACGCCCGAGGGCAGGATGAAGCGCCAGGCCGAGATGCCGGCCGCCCGCATGGCCACCAGCTCGCTGGAGCGGTTGAGGCCCACATAGGCGCTGATGCCGCCGGCCAGGAAGACGAAGGGCAGCAGCAGCAGGACCAGGGCCGGCGCCTTGAGCAGGGTCAGGCCGAACAGCTGGGCGACGCCGACATCGGCGCGCACGCCCACCGAGCGCGACAGGTCGACGAACTGCACCAGCAGGATCACCGCCGAGATCACGGCGAGCGCCGCGCCGACGCCGGTGAAGGTGCGGACCAGGACGTAGCGTTCGAGGCGGCCGGTCCCGATCATGCGGGCGCCTGGGCGATGCGGGCCGGGCGCTGGCGCATGTCGATGAAGCGGCTGACCCGCTGCTTGAAGATGCCGCGCAGGGCGAGCGCCATGGCGCCCAGGGGCACGACGAACTGGACGAGGTTCAGCCAGGGCTCGGACTCGCTGCCGGCCTGGACCACGAAGCCCAGGATGCGGACGGCGACCGCCAGGCCGGCGACCGTCGCGATGCGCCGCCCATAGCCCAGGCGCGAGAAGCCGCCGCCGATGATGGCCAGCAGGGCGAAGCTCATGAAGGTGAGGTTGTAGAGCGGGGTCGAGAGGCGCGCGGCGCCCTCGGCCAGCAGCTTGTCGCGGTTCTGCGTCTCCCAGACCTGCTGCAGGTCGGGGAACAGCAGTTCGTGCAGGTAGCGGTCCGACGGCTTGTAGTGGACCATCTCGTTGGACTGCAGGTAGCGCGACAGGTCGAAGACGTACTCGTCGAAGGACAGGAAGTTCAGCACCCCGGTGCGGCTGAACTCCTGGTTGGAGCCCTTGCGCATCAGCAGCACCGGCTTGTCGCCGCGCTTGACCACCCGGCCCTCGTCGGCGGTGTAGGTGGTGGCCCCGCCGTCGCTCTTGGTCTGGTGGATGAAGAGGTTGTGGATCAGGCCGCCGGAGTCCACCGACTGGGCGTAGACGGTGAGGCCGGGGGCGGGCTCGGTGAACTCGCCCTCGCGCACCAGGGTCGAGGCCAGGTCCGTGCGCACCTGGAACAGGGTCTCGCGCATCTGGCGCGAGGCGGCCGGCTGGACCCAGAGGTTCATGAACAGCGCGATCAGGGTGACGACGCCCGCCAGGCGCAGGGCCGGCGCGATCACCCGCCAGCGGCTCATGCCCCCGGCGAAGCAGACCACGATCTCCTGCTCGACGTGCAGGCGGTTGAGGGCCACCAGGGCGGCCACCAGCAGGGCGATGGGCATGACCATGTTGACCAGCTGCGGCATGGCCAGCAGCGTCACCTGGAGGAACACCAGCGCGCTCTGGCGCTGGCTGACGATGATGTCGAGCTGCGACAGGCTGGTGGACAAGAGCGCGACCGCCGTCAGCGCGAGCGTCGCATAGACGGTCGGTCCCAAGAGCTGACGAAGCAGGTATCGATCGATCAGGCGCATCGGCAAGAAATATGGGGCAGGCCAAGATATTTGCCGCGCCCGGGACGGGAAGCTGCTCTAAACCATGCGTCGCCCCGCCACACAACCGCCGCACGAACGGTCAGGCTGGGAAGGGTTCAGGGCGCACGCTGCGCCGGGTCGAGACGTTTGAGAGAATTTCATGGATATCCAGTTCGTCGCGGCTGACGCCGCGCTTGGTGAAAAGAGCGCCCTGGCGATCGTCGTGTTCGAGGGCGAGGCCGCCTCCGTCCAGGGCGGGGCCTTCGCCAAGGCTATGGCCGGGGCCCGTTTCACGGGCGCCAAGGGCCAGACCCTGGACGTGCTCGCCCCGGCCGGCTCCGACGCCGCCCGCGTGGTGCTGGTGGGCGCCGGCAAGGCCGCCGACTTCGACGTGATGGGCGCCGAGACGGCGGCGGCCTCGGCCTATGCCGCGGTGAAGACCTCGGGCCTCACCACCCTGCGGGTCGTGCTGCCGGGCGCCGACGCGGCCAAGGCGGCCCGCGCGGCCTTCGGCGTGCGGCTGGCGGCCTACCGATTCGACAAGTACCGGACCAAGGAGGCGGCCGAGAAGAAGCCCTCCGTCGTCAAGACCGAGGTGGTTACCGCCGAGGCCGACGCCGCGGTCACCGCCTTCGCCGACCTGGCGGCCCTGGCCGACGCCATCAGCTTCTCCCGCGACCTGGTCTCCGAGCCGCCGAACGTCCTCTACCCCGCCGAGTTCGCCAAGCGCGTGAAGCAGCTGGAGGAGCTGGGCCTGGAGGTCGAGATCCTCGGCGAGGCCGAGATGATGAAGCTGGGCATGGGCTCGCTGCTGGGGGTGGGGCAGGGGAGCATCCGCGAGAGCCAGCTGGCGATCCTCAAGTGGAACGGCGCCGACGACAAGAAGGCCCAGCCCATCGCCTTCGTCGGCAAGGGCGTCTGCTTCGACACCGGCGGCATCAGCATCAAGCCCGCCGACAACATGGAGCACATGAAGACCGACATGGGCGGCGCGGCCGCGGTCTCGGGCCTGATGCACGTGCTGGCCGGCCGCAAGGCCAAGGTCAATGCGGTGGGCATACTGGGCCTGGTGGAGAACATGCCCGACGGCAACGCCCAGCGTCCGGGCGACGTGGTCACCTCCATGTCGGGCCAGACCATCGAGATCATCAACACCGACGCCGAGGGCCGCCTCGTCCTGGCCGACGCCGTCTGGTACTGCCAGCAGCGGTTCAAGCCGAAGTTCATGGTGGATCTCGCCACCCTGACCGGGGCGATCATCATCGCGCTCGGCGACGACGTCGGTGGTCTGTTCAGCAATAACGACGAGTTGTCGGGTAATCTTCTGGCGGCGTCGAACGCCGAGGGCGAGCCCCTGTGGCGCATGCCCCTGCCGGCCCAGTACGACAAGAACATCGACTCCATGATCGCCGACATGAAGAACACCGGCGGCCGGCCGGGGGGCTCCATCACCGCGGCCATGTTCATTCAGCGCTTCGTCAACGGCGTGCCGTGGGCCCACCTGGACATCGCCGGCACCGCCTGGAAGAAGCCGTCGACCGTCCCCACCATCCCCGAGGGCGCAACCGGCTTCGGCGTGCGGCTGCTGAACCGCATGGTGGCCGACAAGTACGAAGGCTGATCGGGCGCCTTGCGGTTCGCCCTGCTGCATAGCCCCCTGGTGGGCGCCAGCTGCTGGCGGCCGGCGATCGACGCCTTCGCCGACCTGGGGGTCTGGGCCGCCGCGCCCAGGCTGCCGGCCTTGGCCCAGGTGACGCCGCCCTATTTCCCCGCCCTGGGGGAGAGCGTGGCGGCGCAGATCGCGCCCATGGACCCGGTGGTGCTGGTGGCGCACTCCGGGGCCGGGGCGCTGGCCACCTCGGTGACGGCCGCCGCGCAGGGAAAGGTGAGCCAGGTGATCTTCGTCGACGCCATCCTGCCCAATCCTGGCCGCTGCTGGTTCGAGACCGCCGGCGACGCCTTGGTGCGCACCCTGAGGGAGGCCGCCCGCGACGGCTGCGCCCCGCCCTGGGACCAGTGGTTCCCGGCCGGCGTCCTGGCCGCCCTGCTGCCGGAGGGCGGCGCGCGCGAGGCCTTCCTCGCCGAGCTGACGCCCACGCCGATGGCCTATCTGGAGGAGGCCGAGCCGGAGCTGGACCTGCCCGACGACGTGGGCTGGGCCTATCTGCGGCTCTCCAAGGCCTATGAGGACGAGGCCGCCGTCGCCCGGGCCCACGGCATCGCCACCCTGAGGCTCGACCGCCATCACCTGGCGATGATGACCCATCCGGCCGAGGTGGCCGCGGCCCTGATCAACCTGGTGCGGGGCTGAGCATGGCCTGCGAGGTGTGGTTCTATCACCTGGAGCGGACGGGCCTGGACCAGGCCCTGCCGGAACTGCTGGAAAAGACCCTGGCGCGGGGCTGGAAGGCCATCGTGCGCGCCGCCGGGCCACAGCGGGTGGAGCACCTGGACGGCTGGCTGTGGGCCTATCGCGACGAGAGCTTCCTGCCCCACGCCCCGGCCGACGAGCCGGGCGCGGCGCGGCAGCCGATCCTGATCACCGCGGGGACCGAGAACCCCAACGGGGCCGACGCGCTGTTCCTGGTGGACGGGGCCGAGCCCGGGGAGCTTGGCGACTACGCCCGGTGCGTGATCTTGTTCGACGGCGGTGACGAGGAGGCGGTGGCGCTCGCCCGCCGCCAGTGGAGCGCGGTCAAGGCCAAGGGCCTGCCCGCCTCCTATTGGAAGCAACAGGGCCGCGGCTGGGAGAAGCAGGCATGAAACTCAAGATCCTGGCGGGCGCGGGCCTGGCCCTGCTGATGGCCTCCTGCGCCAGCGAGGCGCCGCCGCCCGCGCCGCCCTCGCCCGCGCCCTACCGCCCCGCGCCGCCGCCGCCGCCGTCCACCGACCAGTGCGGCGCCGCCGAGGCCCAGAAATATGTCGGCCGCTCGCGGACCGAGATCCCGATCCCGGTGCTGCCGGCCCTGCAGCGGGTGGCCTGCACCACCTGCCCGGTGACCATGGACTACAGCCCCCGGCGGCTGAACTTCTTCTACGACGCCCAGACCGGGATCGTGAAAGAGGTGAAGTGCGGTTGACCTTACGAAGGGGCAATCGGGCCTGATGCCTCAAACGGGGAGCGGGCATGAAGCGCATCATCGGACTGCTGGCGGTTTTGGGCGCGAGCCTGGTGTTGGCCGGGTGCGGCATCACCGCCAAGGACATCCCCTACGCCACCCTGGAGGCCAAGTACGGCGGGCCAGCCTCGCACTACATGGACCTGCCGGGAGACCTGCGCGTCCACTACCGCGACCAGGGCAGGGCCGACGGGCCCACCGTGGTGCTGGTGCACGGCTTCGCCGCCTCCCTGCACACCTGGGAGCCCTGGGTGGCGCGGCTGGCGCCCGACTACCGGGTGATCAGCCTCGATTTGCCGGGCCACGGTCTGACCCGGGCGCCAGAGGGCTATGTGGCGGCCCAGGCGACCAATGTGGCGGTGGTCGACGAGCTGACCCGCAACCTGAAGGCCGAGCGGTTCTCGATCGTCGGAAACTCCATGGGCGGGGGCGTGGCCTGGGCCTATGGGCTCGCACATCCCGACCGGCTGACCGGCCTGGTGCTGGTGGACGCCGCCGGCTGGCCGCGGGCGGACAAGGGCAAGGAGAAGCCGCCGGTGGTGTTCAAGCTGCTGGGCAATCCGGCGGGCCGCGCCTTCCTGCGCAACATCAATCCCCGACCCCTGGCGGCCAAGGGGCTGAGGTCGGCCTATGTGGACGAGAAGCTCGTCACCCCGGCCCTGGTGGACCGCTATGTGGAGCTGGCCCTGGCGCCCGGCCACCGGGCCATCCTGACCTCCGGCCGCGACGGGCCGCAGCGGCGGGTCGACAAGGCGGCGTTCGGCGCCATCAAGACCCCGACGCTGGTCATGCACGGCGAGGCCGACACGGTGATCGACGTCGCCGCCGGGCGGGGTCTGGCCAGCGCGATCCCCGGCGCGAAACTGATCACCTATCCCGGCGTCGGCCACGTGCCGATGGAGCAGATTCCCGACCCGTCGGCCAAGGACCTGCGCACCTTCCTGGCGACTCTTCCGCCTAACTAGCCGCCGGGTCCTATTCTACGGCGCCCAGACCGGCATCATGAAAGAGGTGAAGCTAAAGCCGGTCCAGCGCGGTTTGAATCGTCGTCAGCATGTCTGGCACGAACGGACTGGGATAGCGCCGGAGGGACCGGAGCAGGGCGAAGTGGTCGATCCAGGCGTCCTGCGCTGGCGGTAGGCCGCGATAGCCCGACATGAAGGCCGCAAGGCGCGCCTTGTCGCCATTCCTGGCCTGGCTGTCCAAGTAGCGCGCGCCGGGAAAGGCCTCGGTGACCACCAACGCGATGTCGAACACCTGTGGCGCGGTCCAGATGCCCGGCGCCTTGTCGAACAGTACGATGTCGCCGCCCCTTATCAGGGCGTTGTTCATATGCAGGTCACCATGCGCGACAGCGAACTCGTCGGGGTGGAACGCCAGCAGGGGGGCCAGGCGCTTTTCAATACGATCAAGCAGTTGGGAGGGGATCCCGTCTTGGCGCCCGCGTTGCCTAGCCAGGCCGTCGCGGAGGGTGCGCTCAAGGAAGTCCGGCCAACTCGCGGCGATCGGCAAGGCGGCCTCATTCAACTCCATGAAGCATCCGGGACGGATCGCATGCAGGGCGGCGATCGCCGCGCCCCAGCGTTCGCACAAGCTCAGAGACAGTGAGCGGCCGACTGTTACGGAGGCTTCTACATATTCGAGCAGAATCTCGTCTGGCCGCAGGCTGGGATGATCGATGACCTTCAGGCTCGGCAGGTTCGCGTTGGCGAGGGTCCTCTGGAAAAGCCGTTCAGCCCCGACATGGCGCGCCGTCTGACGTTTGAGCACGAATGTGCTGTCGCCGATCTCGACAAGATCGATGGTCGCGGCGCCGCCACCGCCGGCCAGCGGCCTGATCTTCTTGAGTTCAATCACCCTGTTCAACCTCGGCCTAGGCCGACCCGTCCTACTTGATCGCGAAGCAGTAGAAGAGCCCGGCGCCGCCGGTCGCCACCAGGTCGGGCTGGGAGCAGCTGCGGGTCTGGTGGGCGGAGTTCCAGGAGGTGGGGTTCTGGCCGCCGCCGATGCGGTCGTGGTGGCCGACCATCGTCCGGCTCTCGGCCGACGAGGTCCAGTTGTTGCAGGTGAGGTTCGGCGGGGCGACGGGGGCGGGCGTGCCGACCGGGGCGTTGGCGGGCAGGGGCGAGGCCACCGGCGGGGCCAGACGGCCGTCGGTGAGCGAGCCGGTCATGATGTCGTGCTGGTTGGGGCTATCGCCGCGGCCCTTGACGGGGTTTCCCTTCTCGTCGAGGGAGTTGGCCTTGCCGGTCAGGGCCGCCTCGCTGTGCAGGTCGTCGAGGCTGGAGGCGATCTGCACGCCCTTGGCGTTGAACCAGGGACCCCTGCCGATGCGGTCGCGGGCGTTGAGGGCCTTGCCCTTGGCGTCCGTCGAGGAGAGGTAGGCATGCCATGTGTGGTCGCCGGCGCCGGCCTCCGTCGCCAGCTTCTGGCACCACGCGTCCGCGCCCTTCAAGCCCCCCAGGTCGCCGCCCTTGCCGGGGCCGACGCTGGTGATGAAGAAGGTCATCTTGGAGTGTTCCTTGGCGACGACCGCCCCGCCGGCCGCAACCATGACGATGGCCGCCGCGACGCCGCCGATGATCAGCTTGTTCATGCTTGCCTCCCTGGATTTGGCGGCGATGCTAGCAGGAACAAGGCCGATGTCTTGAGGGAGAGTTCGCATGTCCGACCACGCCGCCGAGATCGCCGCCGCCCAGGGGGTGCTGGACGAGTTCATGGCGGGCTTCAACGCCCGCGACGTGGGGCGCTGGGACGCCACCTTCAACTTCCCGAGCGTGCGGCTGGCCTCGGGAACCCTGGTGATCATCCAGGCGGGCGACCATAAGCCGGGCATGTTCGACCAGGGCGCCCTGGCGGAGTGGGACCATTCGGCCTGGGAGCGGCGCGAGGTGATCCACGCGGGCGCCGACAAGGTGCATATCGACACCCGCTTCACACGCTATCGCAAGGACGGCGGCGTGATCGGCGGGTTCGATTCAATCTATGTGATCACCCGCGAGAACGGCCACTGGGGCGTCAAGGCGCGGTCGAGCTACGCGCCTTGAGCCTCACTTCACGACGCTGAAGGACCCCGCCGGGCCGGGGAAGACCACCGGGCTCTCATAGCCGTCGGCGGAGATCGCCGAGACCCCGAAGAACCAGTCGTCGATGACCACGCCCTTGAGGGTCTCGGACGTGGCGGCCGTGTCCTTGGAATACCGCCAGCGCGGCGCCGTGGTCTCCCGCCAATGAACGCGATAACCCGCCGCGCCGGGGCTGGCGGACCAGGTGACTTTGGTGTCCGGCGAGACCGCGCCCTCGATCTTGACGTCCTGCGGCGGAGCCGGCGCCCGCGCCAGGGCCGCCATCATCACGACGTTGAGCTGGGTGACCTTGGCCAGGTAGGGGAAGTCGACCCCCTCGATCGTGTCGCCATAGACCCGGCCATTCTCGGTGCGCAGGTCCTGGTGCTGGCGGTCGTAGTGCTCGGCGGCCTCAGTGACCCGGATGGCGGGGAAGCCGGCGTTCAGCATCTCCACCTGGTCGCCGCCGCGGCCATAGCGGTCGGTGCGGTAGACCATGACGACGTCCAAGCCCTTCAGATAGGTCTCGGCCAGGCCGTCGGCGAAGCGGGCGAGGTTGCGCGAGGGGGAGTCCACCTCGCCACCGTTGTAGCGGCGGCCATTGGCCTGGTCGGGGGTCTCGACGGCCTTGGTGCCCTCGGAGAAGACCCGGACCTGGCGGTCGTTGTGGACGCCGCTGGCGCCATGGGTGTTGCCGACGATGTCGTTGTTGAGGTCGGCCTCGACCCGCCAGCCGTGCTCCTTGGCGTAGGCGGCCAGGACCTTGCCGCCATAGAGGCCCTGTTCCTCCCCCTCCAGCACCGCGAAGACCAGGGTGGCGGGGAATTTATGCTTCGACAGCACCCGGGCGGCCTCGATCACGGCGGCGGTCCCCGAGCCGTCGTCATTGGCGCCCGGCGCGTCGGAGGTGGCGTTCATGACGTCGGTGACCCGGCTGTCGATGTGGCCGGAGATGACGATCACCCGGTCCGGATCGGTGGTCCCCTTCTGGATGGCCAGGATGGCGCCGATCTCGGTGGGGTTGGGCACCCGGCGGCCGGTGAAGGTCTGCTTGGGAACCGCGACGGTGAGGCAACCGCCGCAATCCTTTGAAATCGCCTCGAATTCTGCGGCGGTCCAGCGCTCGGCGGCGCCGATGCCGCGGGTAGGCGAGGCGCGGTCCGACAGGGTGTGGCGGGTGCCGAAGCCCACCAGCTTGGTGATGGTGGCATGAAGCCTCGCCTGCTGAACCTGCTTGGCGATCTGAACCAGCTCGGGCTGCGGCTTGGCGGCGGCCGTCAACAGGGGGAAGGCGAGGAGGGCGGTGAGCAGGATGGGGCGCATGGGGGACCTTCGCAAATCTATGACGACTGTTACGCCACGGACGCGCGCTTGCGAACCGCCTCTGCTAGGAAGCCGCCATGAAACTCCCCATCGATATCGACAGCGTCAAAGGCTTCATGGACCCGGCAGAGGGGGCGGCCCTCCACGTGGCGGCCCTGGCCTGCGCACCGCGCGGGCCGTGCCTGGAGATCGGCGCCTATTGCGGCAAGTCGGCGGTCTATCTGGGCACCGCCTGCCAGGCGGCGGGCGGGGTGCTGTTCTCCGTCGACCACCATCGCGGCTCGGAGGAGAACCAGCCGGGCTGGGAGTATCACGACGCCGAGCTGTGGGATGAGGCGGCCGGGGCCATGGACACCCTGCCGTTCCTGCGCACCACCCTGCGGCGGGCGGGATTGGAGGAGGTGGTCTTCCCGGTGGTGGGCCGCTCGGCCCTGATCGCCAAGGCCTGGGCGACGCCGCTCAGCTTCCTGTTCATCGACGGCGGCCACACGATGGAGGCCGCCCTGGGGGACTGGCGCCACTGGACGCCGCACCTGATGGCGGGCGGGACCCTGGCCATCCACGACGTGTTCCCCGATCCGGCGGACGGGGGCCGGCCGCCGTTCGAGATCTACCAGCGGGCCCTGGCCTCCGACCTCTATGAGGAGGTGGCGGCGGTGAAGAGTTTGCGGGTGCTGCGACGGGTGTAACGTGGAGCTGGGTCGCGCGTCGGAGGCATCCAATGACGGTGGTTGGTCACATTCGTACAGCAGGCATCGTCGCAGGGCTCTGCGGACTGGTTGTTGCGTCGATCGCCCTGAGTATGGCCTTCGAGTACAACGGAAACCAAGGTGAGTTCTACGACTTCGAAACCGGATATCCGGTGTTATCGAGCGTCATTCCCCTGTTCTTGCTCTCCTTCATTGTCGGCGCTGTGCCCGGAGTGGCGCTTTATGCTGCGGTGGTCCCGATGGTGCGCGTTTTTATGAGACCTCGCATGCGACCTCCGCGGGGCTAGCGCGAGATCAGCACATCCGACGCCGCTGACGCCCCAAGCCGGGCGTCGAAGGCCAGGATGGCGGCGGCCTGGGTCCAGGTGGGGCGTTCGCGGGGCCAGACGATCTGCTCGGCGAACTGCCAGCCCATCCAGAAGGCGCCGTCCTCGTCGCGGTGGTTGAGCTGGGAATCCAGCAGGGCGCAGGCGGCGGCCCGGGCGCCGAGGCCGAGCAGGGCCATGGCCAGCTCGCAGGACTCGGCCACCGTCACCCAGGGCTGGCTGGCCACGCAGCGGCAGCCGCGGCCGAGGACCGCGAAGCGGGGGGCGCGGGCCTCCAGCCTGGCGAAGGAGGCGCCCGGCGACAGCACCCCGGCCAGGGCCGGATAGTACCAGTCCATGGCGAAGTCGGAGCGGTCCTGCAGGCGGTCGAAGCGGTGGGGGGCGTTGCGGATGGCGTGGCTGAGGCGATCCTTGGCCAGGCGCCAGGCCGGCTGTGGGTCGCCCACCAGGTCGGCGAGCTTCAGGGCGCAGTCCAGGCTCTTGTGGATCGAGGAGGCACCCGCCAGCACCGAGTCATCCGCGGCGGTCCCGAAAGCCTCCTGGCTCCAGGAGATGTCGCCCTCCGGGTGCTGCAGGGTGAGGACGAAATCGATGGCGGACCTGACCATGGGCCAGTAGCGGCGGGCGAAGGCCAGGTCGTTGTCGAGGCGGTAGCGGTGCCACAGGGCCACGGCGGGATAGGCGGCGAAATTGCTGTCGCGGAAGGCGGCGGCCGGGGTGCGGGCCATGTGCAGGCGGTCGGCCATGGGCAGGGTGTTGCCGTACTCGCCGAGCCAGGCGCCGGACGCCTCCTGCGACCAGGCCAGGTATTCGAAGCCCCGGTCGGCGGCGTCGAACTCGCCCATGGCGCCCAGGGCCATCAGGCATTCGGCGTGGTTCCAGGGATCCCAGGGCCCCTTGTCGAACCAGGGGATGGCGCCGTTGGCCTGTTGCTGGACCAGAATGACGTCCAGGGCGCCGGCATGGGGGGCCAGCGGGCCGCCGACGCGGTCGAAGGCCAGACTCATGCGAGGCCTTTACGGAAATAGAGCGCCACACTCTTGCCCATCAGCGGCGCCGTCACCGCCTCAAGGACACGGGTGAGGGCCGGGCGGTCCATCAGGTCCCAGACCAGGAAGCGGTGGTAGAGCTTCACCAGGGGATGGTCGTCGCGGCGGTCCCAGAAGGCGCACTTCAGCCACCAGTAGGGGGCGTGGAGGGCGTGGGCGTAGTGCTTGCCGCGATAGGCGAAGCCGAGCGCGCTGATGGCGCGGCGCAGGTCGGGCTCGTGGAAGATGCGGACGTGACCGCCGGGCTGGTCGGCATAGCCGCCGGCGCCGGGGGCGAGCGCCCAGCAGATGCGTTCGGGCCAGGCGCGCGGCACGGTGGGCACGAAACGGCCGCCGGGCTTCAGCACGCGGCGGATCTCGGCGAGCGCCCTGTCGTAGTCGTGCAGGTGCTCAAGCACCTCCGAACAGATCACCACGTCGAAGGCCGCGTCGGAGAAGGGCAGGCGGTAGGCGTCCCCAGAGAGGAAGCTGGCAGCCGCGTCGCCAGAGCTCGGCGGCAGGTGGTCGAGGCCGTCGCGGGCCTTGATGAGGCTGGGGATATCGAGGTCCAGGCCCACGACATTGACGCCGGCGATCATGTGCAGGCCGTGGACGTGGCGGCCCTCGCCGCAGCCCAGGTCCAGGACCCAGTCGCCGGCCTTCAGGCCCAGGGTCTCAAGGCGGACGGTCAGCATTTGCGGGCCACGGCGCGGCGCAGGACGGTCTCGTAGGCGGCGGCGACCCGGCTCCAGGAAAAGGCGGTGCGGGCTCGCTGGCGGGCGGCGGCGCCCAGGTCGGCGCGGCGGGCGGGATCGTCCAGCAGGGCGGCGATGGCGCGGGCCAGGGCGGCGCTGTCGCCCCGGGCCACGACGACGCCGGCGTCGCCCACCACCTCGGGCAGGGCGCCGCCGTCGGTGACGATGACCGGGGCGCCGCAGCTCATGGCCTCGGCGGCGGGCAGGCCGAAGCCTTCATAGAGGGAGGGGGTCACGCAGATTGTCGCGCGGGCATATTGCTCGGCCACCTCCTCGTTGCTGAGGTCGTGGATGAAGCTGACGCGGTCCAGCAGGTTGAGGTCGTCCAGCATCTGCGCGGTCGGACCCTCGCGCAGCTTGCCGATGACGACGAGTTCCAGGCGCGGATAGGTTTCCAGCAGGGTGGAATAGGCCTCGATCAGGTGCTTGAGCCCCTTCAGCGGCACGTCGGCGCTGGCGGTGGTGAGCAGGCGGTTGTCCCGGCGGCGGATGTCCGGCTGGGGCTTGTAGATCTCCTGGTCGATGCCGAGGTGGATGACGTTCATCACCTGGGGGTCGACGTCCAGGCACAGGGCCACGTCTCGGGCCGCGGCCTCGGAGACCAGGATGACGTCGTTGAGCCTGGGGGCGACCTTCTCCTGCATCTTCAGGAACGAGTACCACTGGGCGATCAGCAGGCGCATGCCCCACCTAGGCTCGGCGGCGAGCGCCAGCTCCAGGTCGCGGCGGATCGGGTGGTGGACGACGCCGACCACCGGCAAGCCGGCCCGCTCGATCTCCAGCAGGCCCTGGCTGAGGGACTGGTTGTCCAGCACCACGTCGTAGTCGCGGCGGTGGGCGCGCAGGTACCGGGCGGCGCGGCGACCGAAGCTCCACGGCTCCATGAACTTGCCGGCCCAGTGGCCGAAATATTCGGCGGTGTCGGTCCAGCTCACCAGGTGCTTCCAGCGCAGGGCGCGGTGGCCGTTGTGCGGCTGGTTGTAGAGATCCAGGGACGGCAGCGTGATGAGGCGCACGCCGGCCGGGACGTCCGGATAGGGCGGGCCTGACAGGATGTCGACGCTGTGGCCCCGGCGAGCCAGGGCCGCGGCGGCCTGGCTGAGATAGACCCCCTGGCCGCCGACCCGCGGATCGGAGCGGTAGGAGAGGAAGGCGATGCGCAGGGGCGGCTGATCGAGCGCCCCGGAGGGCGCACGCGTCTCGGAGACGCCGACGGGGGGAGAGGGTGTTTTCAGCATCGCCGATGTCCTTAACGCGCCAGCGGGCGAAAGGACTAGGTCGAATGCCGGGTATGGGCCCGGAATGTTGTTTCAGGACGGAATTGTGTCGGCTGGCGGGCGTGGGGGTGGGCCCTATACGCGCTCCACCACCAGGGGCAGGCCGCCCTTGGGGCGGATGGCGATGTCGCCGGTGGGTTCGACGGTGTGGCCGGCGGCGGGGCGGAAGCGGAACCGGGCCAGCCAGTGGGAGAGCACCAGCAGGCCTTCGGCCTGGGCGAAGGCCGCCCCGATGCAGACCCGAGGGCCGGCGCCGAAGGGGATGTACTGGAAGCGATGGTGGCCAGCCTTGGCCTCGGGGTGGAAGTTCTCCGGGTTGAACAGCTCCGGCTGGTCCCACAGGGCGCGGTGGCGGTGGACGATCCAGGGCCAGATGGAGATCTGATCGCCCTTGCGGATGGCGTGGCCGCAGAGCTCGTCCGCCTCCGCCGCCTCGCGGTCGATGCGCAGGGCTGGGGGATAGAGGCGCAGGGTCTCCTCCCAGACCATCTTCAGATAGGGCAGGCGGGCCAGGATCTCCTCCGGGGTTCCGCCAGCGTCCCAGGCCTCGCGGGCCTCCTCGCCGGCCCAGTCCTGGGCCTGGCGGTCGCGGCTGAGCAGGTAGAGCGCCCAGGTCAGGCCGTTGGCGGTGGTCTCGTGGCCGGCGCCCAGGAAGGTGACGGCGTTGTCCAGCGCCAGCTTGGCGGCCTCCTTCGGCGGGTGGCTCTGGGCGAAGGCGGCGATCACCCGGGTCATGAAGTCCTGGGGCGGGGTGGGATCGGCTTGGCGCCGGGCGATGAACGCCGCTAGCCGGCCGATGATGAAGCGCCGGCCGGCGGCGCCGCGCCACTGGACGGGGTTCTGGTCCAGCCAGGGCGCGCCGAGCACCACGCCCAGCCGATACTGGCCGGTGGCGGCCATCACCGCGGCGATGTGGTCGGCCGACTCCTCCACCGAGAGGCCGGCCTCGGAGGAGAAGAGGGTGGCGTTGATGATCTCGAAGGTGGTGCGCAGGCACTCGGCGGCCACGTCGATGACGTCGCTGTCGGCTGTCGCCCAGCGGTCGGCGGTCCGGGCGGCGACCTCCCCGAAGATCGGGGTGAACTCGGTGACCATGGCTGGCGTGAAGACCGGGGCCATCATCCGGCGCTGCTCGCGCCAGGTCTCGCCCTCGGTGGTGAGCAGGCTCTCGCCCATGGCCGGGGCCAGCATCTTCTTGACGATGCCGGGCTTGGGATAGGCGCCGACCTTGTCCAGCAGGACCCGCTTGATGGCGTCGGGGTCGCTGATGAAGTGGTAGCGCAGGTTGAAGACGCGGCGGGCGTGGTGGTGGTGCTCGAAGGCCTCCTTCGGCCAGCCGTTCAGGGGGTTCTGGGCCGCCTTGTCGACAAAGATCCGCCAGGTGGGCGCCCAGTCCTCCGGTTGTTCGGGCGCGGCGGGTCGGAAGGGCGCGGGGCCCAGGATGGCGGTGTCGGTCATGACCAATCCCCTCGGTCGCGAGCTCGTTGGCTCGCGCGGAGGATGTGGAATTTGATGCAGCGCAACAAACGATATAACGGTGTTGTTCTTGTGACTTCACCTCACATGAGACGGCGATGACCAAGCGTTCGCTTCCGCCCCTGACCGCCCTGCGCGCCTTCGAGGCCTTCGCGCGGCTGGGGCGAATGACCACGGCGGCCGACGAGCTCTGCGTCACCCACGGGGCGGTCAGCCGGCAGATCCGCAGCCTGGAGCTCAGCGTGGGCCTGCCGCTCACTGAGGGGCCGCGGCACCGGCTGAAGCTGACCGACGCCGGCGAGCGGCTGGCGGCCTCGCTGTCGGGGGCATTCGACCGGGTGGAGCGAACGCTCGCCGACCTGAGGTCGGCGGACGCTGCCGAGCTGCATCTGTCCTGCCTGGGCACCTTCGCCATGCGCTGGCTGATCCCCCGCCTGGGCACCTTCCACGACCAGCATCCGGGCCTGCGGGTGCGGGTGACCGAGAGCTTCGCCCCGGCCGATTTCGCCCGCGAGCGCTATGACGCCGCCATCCGGCTGACCGAACACGTGCCGGCGCATGGCGGGGAGGCGATCGCCTTCCTGGACAACTTCCATGGCCCCGTCGCCGCGCCGCAACTGGTGAACGGGAGGCCGGGGGTGAAGGCCTTCGCCGGCCTGCCGCGGCTGCACACCCGGCCGCACCTGCAGGCCTGGGCGGAGTGGGAGCGCCACACGGGTCTCTCTCTGCCCGAGGCGCCGCAGAACCGCGAGTTCGAGCACCTGTTCTACATGCTCGAGGCGGCGGTGGCGGGGCTGGGGGTGGGCCTGAGCCCCTTCGTCTATGTGGCCGCCGACATCGAGGCCGGGCGGCTGGCGGCGCCGGTGGGGTTCGTGCGCACGCCGGCCCAGTTCTACCTGATCCTGCCGCCTGGGCCGGCCAAGCCCGCCGCCGCGGCGTTCCGCGACTGGCTGCTGGACGAGGCCGGCAGCGTCCCTGTTCCTAGTTAAACACGTGCATCAGCCGGAAGGCGGCCGGCAGCAGCAGGACGCCCAGCAGGCAGGGGAAGATGAACAGGATGAGGGGGACGGTGAGCTTGACCGGCAGGGCGAGGGCCTTTTCCTCGGCCCGCAGCATCCGCTTCTGGCGCATGTCCTGGGAGAAGACCGAGAGGGTCTCCCCCAGGCTGGTGCCCATGTCCTCGGCCTGGCGCAGCATGGTGGCGAAGGATCGGGCGTCGTCTATGCCCAGTCGGTCGGCGAAGGCGGTCCAGGCCTCCTTGCGCGACTTGCCGGCCCGCAGCTCCAGGGTCAGCATCCGCAGGTGGACGGTCAGGCGCGGATAGCGGCGGGCCAGCTCGTCGGTGACCCGGCCGACGGCGGCGTCCAGGGACAGGCCCGCCTCCACCGAGGCCACCAGCAGGTCCAGCAGGTCGGGGAAGCCGTCGGCATATTCCCGCTCGCGGTCCTTCTGGCGCGCAGACAGCACCTGGTCGGGGCCCAGCAGGGCCAGCAGGGCCAGGACAGCGGCCAGCAGGACGGGGGCCATGCCGCGGCCCGGCTGCAGGGCGAAGGGCAGGAGGACGATGGTGCCCAGCGTCGCCAGGGCCAGGGCCGCGGCCCGCGCGCCCAGATAGTAGATCGGCGCCTCGCGGCCGAAGAAGCCGGCGCGGACCAGGCGCATGCGGACATCGGAGACCTTGGAGGGGTCGCGCACGGCGGCCTGTTGGCCCAGGCGGCGCACGCTGGCGGTCACCTGGCCAAGGATGCGGACCTCGCCGCGGGACTCGACGGTGGGAATGGCCGGGTCCTGGAAGCGGGCCTTGCGCAGGGAGCGGACGCGCAGCTCGCCGGCGGCCAGGACGCCGCCGCCCAGCAGGCCGCCGGCCACCATGGCCATGCCGAACCATAGGATCAGGGTCTGGAGGTCCATGGGCTCAGATCCGCATGTCGACCATGCGGCGCATGATCAGGTTGCCGATGGCCACCCAGATGAACATCGCCAGCAGGCCGGTCTGGATGAAGGGTTCGCCGATCACCTCGCCGTAGAAGTCCGGCGACATGAGGCTGATGGCGCCGCCGGCGATGAAGGGGGCGGCGGTGAGGATGATGGCCGAGATCCGGCCCTCGGCGGAGGCCGCCTTGATCTTCAGGCGCATGCGGTGGCGCTCGCGCACGGTGGCCGCGTTGAGCTTCAGCAGGCCGGTCAGGTTGCCGCCGGCCCGCTCCTGCAGGCGCACGGTGGCGGCGAAGAGGTCGACGTCGGGGTGCTGGCAGCGTTGGGACATGCGGCCGATGGCCTGTTCCAGGGTGGCGCCATAGGCGATCTCGTCGGCGGCCATGCCGAATTCCGAGCCGATCGGGTCGGCCATCTCGCGGCCGACCAGCTGGATGGCGGTGGGGACCGGGTGACCGGCCTCCAGGCTGCGGACGATGATCTCCAGGCCCTGGGGGAGCTGGTGGCCCAGGGCCTTGGACCGGCGGGCGGCCATGAACTTCAGGAAGAAGATGGGTCCGGCGCCGCCCACCAGCAGCGCGCCCACCGGCGCCATCAGCAGGCTGTGGCTGACCACGACGATCAGGATCGCGCCCACCACAGCCGCGGCGATCACGGCCATCAACCACTTCCTGGGGTCATAGGGCACGCCGGAGCGGACGATCAGCTCGGCCAGCCATTTCACCCCGGCCCGCAGGTCGCCGGCGGCGGTGAGGCCCCGCTGCTTGCGCAGTTCCACCACCAGCTCCTGGATGCCGCCGATGCGCTCGGAGACCTTGAGCCTCTGGTTGACCTTGCGCTTGACCTTGGCGGTGCTGAGCAGGCCGAAGGCGGCCTGGCAGGCGGCGAAGACCGCGGCGAAGACCAGGACCAGATAGGCGCTGGAGGCGTCGAAACTCATCCCAGCACCCGCGAGGGATCGAAGTTGGCGGTGTCGTAGGCGATGCCGCGCCGGGTCATCTCGTCCAGGCAGCGGGCGCGCAGGCCGCTGGCGCGGAACTCGCCATGCACGGCGCCGTCGGCCGAGGTGTGCAGGCGGTTGAAGAAGAAGATCTCCTGCATCTGCACCACCTGGCCCTCCATGCCGGTGATCTCGGTGACGCTCATCAGCTTCCGCTTGCCGTCCGACAGACGCATGATCTGGATGATCAGGCCCACCGCCGACGCGATCTGGCCGCGCACCGCCTCGGGACTGATGTTCATGCCCGACATCGCCACCATCTGCTCCAGGCGGGTGATGGCGTCACGGGGGGTGTTGGCGTGGATGGTGGCCATGGAGCCTTCGTGGCCGGTGTTCATGGCCTGGAGCATGTCGAAGGCTTCCTCGCCCCGGACTTCCCCCAGGATCACCCGGTCGGGACGCATCCGCAGGGCGTTCTTCACCAGCTCCCGCTGCCGGATCTCACCCTTGCCCTCGATATTGGGGGGGCGGGTCTCCAGGCGCACGATGTGCGGCTGCTGCATCTGGAGCTCGGCGGCGTCCTCGATGGTGATCAGCCGTTCCTTGTGGCTGATGGCCGCCGACAGTGCGTTGAGCAGGGTGGTCTTGCCCGAGCCGGTGCCGCCAGAGATGACGGTGGAGACCCGGGCCTTGATGGCGCCGTGCAGGAAGTCGGCGACGCACTGGGGCATGGCCCCCACGTCCACCAGCTTTTCCAGGGTGTAGGGCTTCTTCGAGAACTTGCGGATCGAGACGCAGGCCCCGTCGATGGCGATGGGGGCGATGGCGGCGTTGACCCGGCTGCCGTCGGGCAGGCGGGCGTCCACCATGGGCTGGCTCTCGTCGATCCGGCGGCCGACCCCGGCGACGATGCGATTGACGATGCGCAGCAGGTGATCGTTGTCGCGGAAGCGGACGGCGGTGGGCTCCAGCTCGCCGCGCCGCTCGACATAGACCTGGAAGGGACCGTTGATCAGGATGTCATTGATGCTGTCATCCTTGAGCAGGGGCTCAAGGGGACCCAGGCCCATCATCTCGTCATAGACCGACGATCCCAGCTCCTCGAGTTCGGCGGTGTTGAGCACCAGACGCTCGGCGCGGGCGAAGTCGCCGATCAGGGCCATGACCTGGCGACGGATCTCCTTTTCGCCAACCTTCTCAAGTTTGGAGAGATCAAGTTCTTCAATGAGTTGCGCGTGAAGTTTGAGCTTGATGTCGAGCATCTGGCTCTCGGCCAGCGCCGTGGAGGCGGCAGACGCCGCGGCGGTGGCGGCGGCCACGTGCTCCGGGGTCGGCGCAGGCGCGGGCGCCTCGGTCTCGACGACTTCGAGGACGACCGGCTTGGCGGGGCTGAAGCGTCCCATCAGGCGGCCCGCGAGGCGGCGGCCGGGACGGCCAGGGGCGCGCGGCGGCCGCGCTCGGCCAGCAGACGGTCCACCAGACCCCCGACGTCGCGCACGATCTTGGACTTGGGCCGGTGCTGGGCGATGGCCCCGCCCAGATTGACGGAGGCCGCGGCGGCCTCCCAGTCCGAGGAAATGGCGCCGTCGGCCTTGCGCTGCAGGGCCTTTTCCGCCTCGGCGGTGGAGGGGGCGGGGCCGAACATGCGGGCGGCCAGGCGATTGAGCACGATGCGCGGCCGCAGGGACGCGGCGGCCTCCACCTCGTCGGAGAGGGCGCGGGCGGCCAGCAGGGCGGGCACGGTCAGTTCGGAGACCACCAGCACCTCGTCGGAGCCGGAGAGCGCCTCCAGGGTCCAGCCGTGACGGTGACGGGGCATGTCGAGGACCACGTGGTCATAGGAGTCGCAGGCGATCTCCAGGATGCGCAACACCGCCTCGCGCGAGATGGCGGCGAAGGCGGTGGGATCGCGGGGACAGGCCAGCAGGTCCAGGCCCTTGCTCACCGGGCTGGCGAAGGCGGCCAGCAGGGCGGCGTCCATTCGCTCGGCGGCGGGGCCGAATTGGGCCAGGCCCATGGCGGGCGAGGCGCCGAGATAGGCGGCGCAGGCGCCGTCGGCCAGGTGCAGGTCGATGAGGCAGACGCTGGAGTCCCGCGGCGACTTGGCGGCCAGGGCGCTGGCGATCTCGATGGAGAGCATGGTGGCCCCGGCGCCGCCCACGGCGCCCAGCACCGTCCAGCAGCGGGAGGCGTGGCCAGGCGCGGCCGGCGCCTGGGCGGCGGCCTGGTCCAGCAGGCTGTAGATGGCGTTCTGGAGCTGTTCGTTGGTGTAGGGCGCCTCCACCACGTCGGCGTGGGGCAGGCGCATCAGGGCGCGGACCAGGCCCACCGGCAGGTGGCCGCCGAGGAACAGGGTCGGGGGCAGGTCGGTGACGCCCGCGAGCGTCGCCACCGCCGCGGCCAGGGCGGCCGGCTCGGCGCTGTCGGCGTCGATGAGGATCAGGTCGGTCATGCCCGGCCGCAGGTCGGCGAGCCGGTCGAGGCTCGCAACCTCCATGGCGGCCCCGAACAGGGGGCCGCGCGACAGGGGGGCGAGACTGTCGCCGATGGCCAGGACCCTGCGGCCCAGAAGGCTCCAGTTGCTCATGAGGGCGATCCGCTCTTGGTGCGGCCATCGATCTTGGACAGCGGCTTGTCGAGGGACAGGCCGTTGAGGATCAGGTCGATGGCGGTGGCCTCGTTGCCGGCCAGAACCGCGGGGTCGGCCTTGTAGTCGTCGGCGCCGGCCATGCGGGGGGTGACGATGATCACCAATTCAGTCTCGGCCTTCTTCCAGCGCGAGGAGCGGAAGAGGGCGCCCAGGACCGGCACCTCGCCGGCGCCGGGCAGCTGGCGGACGGAGTTGGAATAGTCCTGCTGGAACAGGCCGGCGATGGCGAAGCTCTCGCCGGAGCGCAGCTCCACGGTGGTGTTGGCGCGGCGCACGATCAGGCTGGGGATCTCGACGCCGTTCAGCTTCAGCGGGGCGCGGCTGTCGAGCTGGCTGACCTCGGGGGCCACCTGCAGGCGGATCAGGCCGTTGTCCTGAACCGTGGGCTGGAAGTCGAGGGTGACGCCGAAGGGCCGGAATTCGATGGTGACGGAGTCACGGCCGTTGGGCACCGGGAAGGGGAACTCGCCCCCGGCCAGGAAGCTGGCCTTCTCGCCCGACAGAGCCACCAGGTTGGGCTTGGCCAGGGTGCGGATCACGCCCTGTTCCTCCAGGGCGCGTAGGACCAGGTCGATGCGCGCGGTCCCGATGGAGCCGCCGATGCTGAGCGCCCCCTGCGGGCTGGAATTGCCGATCAGGCCCGAGCCGGTCTGCAGGGCGAAGGTGGTGTTGTTGCTGGCGGCGATGTTGAAGCCGATGTCCTTGAGCGAGGACCGGCTGGCCTCCAGCACGCGGACCTCCAGGATCACCTGCTGGGAGGCTCGCACGGTCAGGGCCGAGGTGACGGAGCCGGGCGCGAACTTTTCGGCCAGGGCCTTGGCCTTGGCCGCGGCGGCGGTGGTGGAGACGTCGCCGGCCAGAAGCAGCCCCTCACCGAGGTTGCGCACCTCGATCATCTCGCCGGGCAGGGCCGCGGCCAGGTCGGCCTGGAGGGCGTCGGCGTCATAGCCCACCCGGACGTCCACCACCTCCTGCAGGGTCCCGCCCGCCCCGTAGATCAGCAGGTTGGTGGAGCCGAGCGCCTTGCCGCGCACATAGAAGCTGCGGTCGGTGGTGGCGACGATCTGGGCGGTCTCGGGCTGGGCCACCACGATCTTGCTGGCGGGCGCATCCAGCCGGAAGGACGCCGACTTGTTGCGGGGCACGGTGATGACCCGCGAGCGGGCGGCCTCGCTGGAGAACTGTTCGGCGCAGGCGGGAAGCGCGGTGGCGAGGGCCAGGGTGGCGGCCAGGGCGCCCAGGAGGGAGGAGCGGAGCATTGGGGGGATGTTCCTTAGGCCGCGGGCTTGGGGCTGGCGGCCGGGGCGGCGCTGTTTTCGCCTTCGACGATGGTGATGCGGCCGCCCGAGGGGGCGCCGCCGGACCGGGCGCGTCGGACATGGCTCGGGCCACGCGGGGCGGCCGAGGCGACCTCGGCGACCGCTTCGACGTCGGAGGAGCCGAGGGGGCGCAGGGCCAGGGAGAGGGTTCCCATCTCCGCGGCGATGGCCAGTTTCTGGGCGTCCTTGACGCTGACCTCCAGGGTGGTGGTCGACGGCTTCTCGGCCTTGGTGGAGGTCGGGTCGGCGTTGAGGTCGACCCCCAGGACGCGGACGTTCTGCACCACCAGCTGGGACTGCAGGACCTTGTGCGGGCCGTCGGGGGTGAGGTTGCGCATCATGACGACGTCGACGTGGTCGCCGGGCAGGGCGTGGCCGCCGACGCCGGAGATGTCGGTCACGCCGATGGCGTAGGCGCGCATGCCGGGCGCGATCTCGGCGGCCACCGAGGGGCGGGCTCCGGGGCCGCTGAGCTTGGCGGGCAGCAGGGGTTCGCGGGCGGCGATCAGGGTGAGCGCCACCGGGGCGCCGCCGTGATCCTGGGCCAGGACCTGGGCGACGGAGGTGAAGGCGTTGGCCGGCGCGGCGTCGCGGGGCACCTGGATCAGCTTGAGCTGTCCCGCGTCGAGGCGGGCGCCATAGGCGATGTCCCGGGCGGCCACCACCACGGAGACGGCGTTGGCCATGGGGGAGACCGCGACCGGGGCGGCCTGGACCTTGCCGGTGTCGGGCAGGGCCACGCGGGCCACGATGATGGCCCCCAGACCCAGGGCGACCGAGGCTCCCAAACTGCCGATGGTAACGAGCCGCATGCCCCACCCCTGGTGCTAATAGCTTCGAACTGTCAGGGGGTTATGGGTGGGTCCCTCTTGCAATATGGCGAATGAACAGGGTGTGCGATTATAAACCCTAATTGGTCGGGTTGCGGTCTCAGGCCACCTCAAGGGCGCTGGCGGCGATCAGCAGAGCGTCGATGCGGCAGCGCAGGCCGTCGGTCTCGTAGGTCAGCTGCGCGGCCGCGCCGAGGTCGGCGGAGAGACCCTGGAGCAGCAGGCGGGAGCCGAACCCCTTGCGGGTCGGCGGCGTCACCGGAGGGCCGCCCCGCTCGCGCCAGTCCAGCACCAGGCAGGAGTCGCCGCCCCGCGCGGCCAGGGTCCAGGTCAGCGAGACCCGGCCGGCCTCGGTGGAGAGCGCGCCATACTTGGCGGCGTTGGTGGCCAGTTCATGCAGGGCCATGGCCAGGGCGACGGCCGCCCTCGGCGCGATGCGCAGGGCCGGGCCCTGGATGTCGAAGCGGGCGCCGGTCTCCGGCTCGAAGGGGCCCACGGCCTGGGCGACGATGTCGCGCAGGTCGGCCGCCTCCCAGTTCTCGCGGGTCAGGATGTCGTGGGCGCCGGAGAGGGCGATCAGGCGGGCGGTGAGCAGGCCGCGGGCCTCCCCGGGACTCTGACCGGGGCGCAGGGTCTGGCGAGCGATGGATTGGACGGTGGCCAGAGTGTTCTTCACCCGGTGGTTCAGCTCGTTGATCAGGAACTGCCGGCGCTCGGCGGCGCGGGCGCGCTCGGTGATGTCCTGGATGGCGCCGACATAGCGCACGGCGCGCGGGCCCTCAGGGGTGTCCTCGAACAGGGCCTCGCCATGGGCCAGCAACCAGCGCTCCGCCCCGTCGGGCCGCACGATGCGGCAGTCGTAGGAGACCTTTTCGCGCAGATCCGGATCGGTGGCGCGCCGCGCCATGGCCTCGGTGATGGTCTGGTCCTCCGGGTGGACGAGGTCGCGGACCATCTCGAAGCTCACCGGCTGGTCCATCGGAAAGCCGAAGATGGCCTTGGCCTGGTCGGAATAGATCACGGCGCCGGTGGCCAGGTCCCAGTCCCAGACGCCCAGGCCCGCGGCCTCGGTGGCCAGGCTGAGGCGGCGTTCGCTGAGCCTCAGGGCCTCGTCGGCCAGGCGGTGGTGGGTCAGGTCCTGGGCGATCCAGACGGCGCCGTCGATCTGGCCCGGGCCGATCTGGCGGGGGCTCACCGTGACCTGGAGATCGCGAACCTGGCCCTCACGGTCGCCGGCGGTGAGATCGCGCTGATGGACGCCGGTGGCCGCCAGGGCCAGCAGCTCGGCGGCGATCGGGCGCAGGGACGGGACCAGCACATCGAGAAAGGGATGGCCGTGGGCCGTCGCCTCGTCCTCCGCCAGCCAGGGGCGGAAATTGGCGCTGACGAAGACGCACACACCTTGCCGGTCGATCACCGCGATCTGCAGGGGCATGGCCCGGAGCAGGGCGAATAACGGCGCCCGCTCCATCAGGGGCTTGGCCGCCAGGGCCGCCTCCAGGGCCCGCACGCGGGCCTGCAGGGCCGCATTGGAGGCGCGGAGCTCGTCCAGTTCCGACATGACCACAGCCCCAAGGCGACGACGGCCACAGCCTAAGGTGGATTGGGCCAGGCTGTGAAGGCGTAACCTGACGTTGGGTTAGGCGTCGGCCTTCAAGGACTCATAGGCTTCCACGGCCTCGATCCATTCCTGCTCGGCGGCGTCGAGGGTGGCCTGGGCCTTGGCCCGGTCGGCGCCCAGGCGGGCGGCCCTGGCGGGATCCTTGGTGAAGATGGTGGGGTCGGTCAGCGCCTTGTCGATCTCGGCCACCGCGGCGGTGGCGCGGGCGAGCGCCGCCTCGGCCTGCTCGGCGCGGCGGCGCGCGGTGCCGGTGGGGACCTTGGCCTTGGGGGCGGGCTTGGGCGGCGGCGGCGGGGCGGCGGCCTGGGGAACCTGGGAGGGACCCTTGGCGGCCTGGCGGGCCCGGTCGATCACCAGCTTGGCGTAGTCGTCCATGTCGCCGTTGAAGGGGGCGATGGTGCCGTCGGCGGCCAGCCAGAGGCGGTCGGCCACCAGCTCCAACAGCGAACGGTCGTGGGTGAACAGGATGACGGCGCCGGCATATTCGTTGAGCGCGTCCAGCAGGGCGCGGCGGCTGTCGATGTCCAGGTGGTTGGTGGGTTCGTCGAGGATCAGGAGGTGGGGCGCTTCCATGGCCACCATGTTCAGCAGCAGGCGCGCGCGCTCGCCCCCGGACAGGTTGGCGACCGTGGTCTCCACCTTCTGCACCCCCATGCCGAACTGGGCCAGGCGCGAGCGGCGGGCCGCGTCGCTGGCCTCGGGCATGGCACGGCGGATGATCTCCAGCGGGGTGTCGGAGGGATCCAGGGCTTCGATCTGGTGCTGGTGGAACCAGCCCACCTTCAGGCGGCGGTCGCGGCGCAGGTCGCCGTGCTGCACGGTCAGGGCGCCGGCCACCAGCTTGGCGAAGGTGGACTTGCCGGCGCCGTTGACGCCCAGCAGGCCGATGCGGTCGTCCAGGTCCAGCCGCAGGTCGAGGTTGCGCAGGATCGGCGAGCCGTCATAGCCCACCGAGGCGCCCTCCAGGCGGATCAGGGGCGGGGCCACCGGCCGCTCGGGGGAGGGCAGGATGAAGGGGGCGGTGCGTTCGGCCGCGACGATGGAGACCGGCGGCAGCTTGGCCAGCTGCTTGAGGCGCGACTGGGCCTGGGTCGCCTTCGACGCGGTGGCGCGGAAGCGGTCGACGAAGGCCTGCAAGTGGGCGCGCTGGGCGTCGATCTTGGACTTGTTGGATTCCAGCAGGCGCGCGCGCTCGGCGCGTTGGGTTTCGAAGTTGTCGTAGTTGCCCGGATAGAGGTCGAGCTTGCCCGAGTGCAGGTGGAGGATGTGGTCCACCGAGTTGTTCAGGATCTCGCGGTCGTGGCTGATGATGATGGCGCTGTTGGGATACTTCTTCAGGCGCGCCTCAAGCCAGAGCGCCCCTTCCAGGTCGAGATAGTTGGTGGGTTCGTCCAGCAGCAGCAGGTCGGGCTCGGCGAACAGGGCCGCGGCAAGCGCCACGCGCATCCGCCAGCCGCCGGAGAACTCCGCCATGGGGCGGGCCAGGTCGGCGTGGGAGAAGCCGAGGCCGGAGAGGATTTCCGCCGCCCGGCTGGGGGCGCGGTCGGCGCCGATGTCGCTGAGCCGGGCGTAGATCTCGCCCAGGTGCTCGGGCTCGGCGGTGTCCAGCGAGGCCGTCAGCGTCTCGCGCTCGACGTCGGCGGCCAGCACGGTGTCCAGCAGGGTCACCGGCGTGGCCGGATGTTCCTGATCCACCGAGGCGATGCGGGCGGCCTTGGGATAGCCGATCTCGCCCGAGCCTTGGTGGAGCTGGCCCAGGATCAGCTTGAACAGGGTCGACTTGCCGACGCCGTTGCGGCCCACCAGGCCCACCTTGGAGCCCACGGGCAGGCTGATGGTGGCCTCGTCGAAGAAACGACGGCCCCAGGAGTCGAAGACGAGTTCATGGATCTGCAGCATGGGATCGGACTTACAAAACAGGTTGAGTGAACGGCCGGCCCGGTGGCCGTCGCTGGAGCCTTTTCGTTTCAGACAAGTCTGAAACGATCAAAAAAGGCTCCAATCTTTTGCGTTGGAGCGTGACGGGCGCCTGAACCGGTATCCACTTCAGGCTGTCACGCTCCGGCACGTCTTCGCTTGCGGCGTTGACTAGGGTCGCATCAACCGTCTCTCCGATGACGGGCGCTCCATATCAGAGGTCGGGGCCCGCGTCGCGCGCAACCTGCCTTGGCGCTGTCACCTGGTGCGGCTATAAGCCCGCACCCTTCGGCGCGGACGGCCGCGCCTCAGATACAAAGAACAAGCCAAGACCATGACTGAACGCACCTTCTCGATCATCAAGCCGGACGCCACCAAGCGGAACCTGACCGGCAAGATCAACGCGGTGATCGAAGACGCGGGCCTGCGCATCGTCGCCCAGCGCCGGATCAAGATGACGCAAGCCCAAGCCAAGAAGTTCTACGAAGTGCACGCTGAGCGTCCCTTCTACGGCGAACTGGTGGAGACCATGACCTCGGCCCCCGTGGTCGTGCAGGTCCTGGAAGGCGACAACGCCATGGCCCGCTATCGCGAAGTGATGGGCGCCACCAACCCCGAGCAGGCCGCCCCCGGCACCATCCGCAAGCTGTTCGCCCTGAACGTCGGCGAGAACTCGGTGCACGGTTCGGACAGCGTCGAGAACGCCAAGATCGAGATCGCCCAGTTCTTCAAGGACGAAGACATCGTCGGCTAAGCGATCGGCCGGCGTCTAGTCGACGCCGCGTCACCGTTTCCAAGGAGCCCTCCATGCGCTAGCTCAGGCTGGTCGCAGGGAGGGCTTTTTCGTGGGCGCAGCAGCGGGTGAGACCTTCCCCGAGATTCGCGAGGCGGTGGGCCGGCTCTGCGCCCAGTTTCCGGGAGAGTACTGGCGCGCCCTGGACCGCGACCGCATCTATCCCAAAGAGTTCGTGACCGCCCTGACGGAGGCGGGCTTCCTGTCGGTGCTGATCCCGGAAGCCTATGGCGGCTCGGGCCTGGGTCTCGGCGCCGCCACGGCGGTGCTGGAGGAGATCCACCGCTCGGGCTGCAACGGCGGCGCCTGCCACGCCCAGATGTACACCATGGGCGCCCTGCTCAAGCACGGCAGCGAGGCTCAGAAGCAGGCTTACCTGCCGAAGGTCGCCTCCGGGGAACTGCGGCTGCAGGCCTTCGGGGTGACCGAGCCCACCGCCGGCACCGACACCACCCGCATCTCCACCTTCGCGAGGCGCGAGGGCGATAAGTACATCGTCAACGGCCAGAAGCTGTGGATCAGCCGCGCCGAGCACTCAGACCTGATGATCCTGCTCTGCCGCACCACCGCGCGGGAGGACGCCGCCAAGCCGAGCGCCGGGATGAGCGTCCTGCTGGTGGACATGCGCGAGGCCGTGGGTCGCGGCCTGACCATCAAACCGGTCAGGACCATGCTGAACCACGCCACCACAGAACTGTTCTTCGACGACATGGAAGTGCCCGTCGCCAACCTGATCGGCGAGGAAGGCAAGGGCTTCGGCTACATCCTGGACGGCATGAACGCCGAACGGATCCTGATCGCGGCGGAGTGCATCGGCGACGCCAAGTTCTTCATCGACCGGGCCAGCGCCTATGCCCGCGACCGGGAGGTGTTCGGCCGGCCCATCGGCCAGAACCAGGGGGTGCAGTTCCCCATCGCCCGCGCCCACGTCCAGATGACCGCGGCCTCGCTGATGGTGGACAAGGCCGCGACGATGTTCGACGCTGGCGAGCCCTGCGGGACCGAGGCCAACATGGCCAAGCTTGTTGCTTCCGAAGCCTCCTGGTTCGCCGCCGACACCTGCCTGCAGACCCACGGCGGCTTTGGTTTCGCCGAGGAGTACGACATCGAGCGCAAGTTCCGGGAGACGCGGCTCTACCAGGTGGCCCCGATCTCCACCAACCTGATCCTGAGCCACGTAGGCACCCACGTGCTCGGCATGCCGAAGTCCTTCTGATGTACGATTTGCTCAAAGGCCTGAGGGTGGTGGAGGGCTCGGCCTTCGTGGCGGGGCCGACCTGCGGGCTCTACCTGGCGCAGATGGGCGCCGAGGTGATCCGGTTCGACAATATCGGCGGTGGGCCCGACTTCCGGCGCTGGCCGCTCTCGCAGGGCGGCGACAGCCTCTACTGGGAGGGGTTGAACAAGGGCAAGAAGTCGGTCGCCCTGGACCTCGCCCGGCCCGAGGGGCGTGAGCTGGCGCAGCGGCTGGCGGCCGCGCCCGGCGAGGACGGCGGCCTGTTCGTGACCAACTTCCCGGTGGACGGATTCCTCTCCTACGAGAAGCTCAGCGCCCTGCGGCCCGACCTGATCTGCGTGCGCGTGATGGGCTGGGCCGACGGCTCCCAGGGCATGGACTACACGATCAACTCGGCGCTGGGCCTGCCGCTGATGACCGGGCCGGTGGGGGACGACCGCCCCGTGAACCACGTCCTGGCGGCCTGGGACCTGCTGACCGGGGCCTATTGCGCCTTCTCCCTGGTCTCGGCCCTGCTGGCCCGGATGAAGGGGCGTGGGGGCCGGGAGATTCGCGCGCCGCTGTCCGACATCGGGGCGGCGACCATGGCCAATCTGGGCTTCACCGCCGAGACCCTGCTGGCCGGCCACCAGCGGCCGCGGATGGGCAACGACATCTACGGCGCCTTCGGCCGCGACTTCACCACCAAGGACGGCGAGAAGCTCATGCTGCTGGCCATCACGCCCAAGCAGTGGAGCAAGGCGCTGGAGACCCTGGGGATCGTCGCCGAGGTAGGGGTCGTGGAGGCCGAGCTCGGCGTTTCGTTCGCCACGGACGAGGGCCTGAGGTTCACCCACCGGGCCCGGCTCTATCCGCTGTTCGAGCGGGCCTTCGCCGCCAGGACCGCCGCCGAGCTGACCCCGGCCTTCGACGCCGGCGGGGTGACCTGGGGCGCCTATCAGACCCTGGAGGCGGCGCTGGAGGATCCCCGGCTGTTCAAGGCCAATCCGATGTTCCAGGACATCCGCCATCCCAGCGGCCTGAGCTATCTCGCGCCCGGCGCCATGGCGACCATCCCGCAGGACGCGCGCGGCGACGTGCGCCCCGCCCCGAAACTTGGCCAACACACCGACGAGGTGCTGTCGCAGCTGCTGAAGATGTCGGGAACCGAGATCGCCAAGCTGCACGACGCCAGGATCGTCGCCGGACCGGAGGGTAAATGAACCAGACCATCGCCGTCGAGGAGACGGGTCCCGGGCTGCTGGTGGTGACGCTGTCGCGTCCCGAGGCGGCCAATTCGCTCAACACCGCCATGGGCCGCGAGCTGCTGGCCCTGTGGATGCGGATCGCCGACGACGAGCAGGTCCGCGCCGTGGTCCTGACCGGGGCCGGGCGGTTCTTCTGCGCCGGGGCGGACCTGAAGGAGCGCGACGGCATGACCGACGCGGCCTGGGGCGAGCAGCACCGCCTGTTCGAGGACATGATCCGCGCCCAGCTCGCCTGTCCCTTCCCGCTGATCGCGGCGATCAACGGGGCGGCCATGGGCGGCGGGGCGGAGATGGCGCTGGCCTGCGACTTCGCCTGGGCCTCGGAGACCGCGCGGATCGGCCTGCCCGAGGCCGGGCTGGGGATTATCCCGGGCCTGGGGGGCACCCAGCTGCTGACCCGGGCGGTGGGGGAGCGGCGGGCCGCCGAGATGCTGATGTCCGGCGCGCCGGTGGACGCCGCCGAGGCCCTGTCGGTGGGGATCGTCAACCGGGTCTGCCCGGCCGAGACCCTGCTGCCCCAGGTGCTGGAGCGCGCGGCCCTGATCGCGGCCAAGGCGCCGTTGTCGGTGCGGGCGCTCAAGCGCGTCGTGCGCGGCGGGGCGGTCCTGCCCCTGGACCGGGCCATGGCCCTGGAGCTGGACGCCTACAACCACCTCTTCACCACGCAGGACCGGCGCGAGGGCGTCGCGGCCTTCAATCAGAAACGGTCGCCGGACTTCAAGGGGCGGTAGGGGGCGACGGCGGCGCCATGATGGACGACCTGGCCTCGATCGGCCGGCCGGTCCCGGAATTCATGACCGCGACGGCGGCCGGGTGATCTGGCTGTCGCGCAGATAGGGGGAGTGCAGGCGCTCATAGGGCGGGGCGCCGGACTGGCCGATCAGCATGCTCAGCAGCTCGCCGCCGTGCACGCCCGCGGGCGGCGGACCGTCCCTCAGGGCGCGCCAGAGGCCAAGGGCCTCCCGGTCGATCCGTTCGTCACGCGTCATCTCAAGCCTCAATTCCACATTGTGAGCTACGCGTGGGGCCGAGGGCAGGTTCCGCCAAATTTCTTTATTTTCCGTAGCTTGGCAGGAGTTGGGCGCGCCTGTGGCGCTCAGGTCGCGGCCAGTTCGCCGCAGATGAAGGCGTCCTCGTCGGCCGCCAGCAGGCCTTCCAGCACCTCCGGGGCGTCCTGCGGGGCGACGATGAGGATCAGCCCGACCCCACAGTTGAAGGTGCGGCGCAGTTCGTGGTCGGAGACCCCGCCCACCTGCTGCATCCAGGCGAAGACCGGGGGCAGGGGCCAGGCGTTCCAGTCGAACCTGGCCTCCAGCCCCTCGGCGATGGCCCGCGGCGGGTTCTCGATCAGACCGCCGCCGGTGATGTGGGCGCAGCCCTTGATGCGGCCGGCCTTGATCTGGGGCAGGACGCTCTTGATGTAGATGCGGGTGGGCGCCATCAGCGCCTTCGCCAGGCTCAGGTTCTCGTCGAAGGGCGCGGTGTCGGTCCAGGCCAGACCCGAGCGCTCGACGATGCGGCGCACCAGGGAATAGCCGTTGGAGTGCGGGCCGCTGGAAGCCAGGCCGATGATCAGGTCGCCGGCCTGCTGGTCGCCCATGCGGGGCAGGACCGCGCCGCGCTCCACCGCGCCGACGGAGAAGCCGGCCAGGTCATAGTCGCCCTCGCTGTACATGCCGGGCATCTCGGCGGTCTCGCCCCCCACCAGGGCCGCGCCGGCCTGGAGGCAGCCCTCGGCGATGCCGCCCACCACGCGGGCGGCATCCTCGACATTGAGCTTGCCGGTGGCGAAATAGTCCAGGAACAGCAGGGGCTCGGCGCCCTGGGCCAGCAGGTCGTTGACGCACATGGCCACCAGGTCGATGCCGACCGTATCGTGCATGCCGGTCTCGATGGCCACCTTCAGCTTGGTGCCGACGCCGTCGGTGGTGGAGACCAGCAGGGGATCGGCGTAGCCGGCCGCCTTCAGGTCGAAGAGGGCGCCGAAGCCGCCGAGGGCGGCGTCCGCCCCGGGCCTGCGGGTGGCCTTGGCCAGGGGCTTGATCTTCTCGATCAGGGCGTTGCCCGCGTCGATATCCACGCCGGCTTGAGCATAGGTGAGGCCGTTCGGACGGTCGGTCATGGTGAAATAGGCCTCAAGAAATTCGCCGCCGGGGTTGCAGACTCGGGCGTGCGCGGGGCTATAGCTAATTGATGACGCCGATTACAACCACCGCCGAACTGGCGGCGTACTGTGACAAAATCAAAGGCCAGCCTTTCGTCGCCG
>NZ_JAUSLW010000009.1 GCF_030645195.1 Phenylobacterium sp.
AAGAAGCCGCCGCGCCGCCTAGCGTAGCGGTAGGCCTTGGAGAGCGACTTGACGGTGATGACGGCGGACATGGCGGGCTTCGATTTCTGAGAGGGTCGAGGGGTCTGGCGAGAGGCAGGCAAGCGGCGTCGGAGCCCAATAATTGAGCTCATTGCCGCACGGCATCTGGCCAAACAGTCGGTTCATCGTCTCAGATCGAAAACCCGCGAACAGGTTCGTGGAACGGCGTCATGTCTAGACGGCGATTCCCGATTTCACAACCGGGACGCAACGAAAGCTGCGCCCTGTGTGGCTTTCGCGCACGCTCATGCCCTCACCGGCCGGCCCAGGGCGCGCAGGACGGCGGCGTCGACGGCATTCTCAGGCTGCGGACGGCGCGGTCGGCGAGGCTGTACGCGGCGCCAGATCGCAAAGCGGGTTACATCTCCGCGCCGCCCTCCATGCCACAATGCGTCCTACAGCACCGAGAACCTGCCCATGCGCGCCTACCGCTTCGACCAGCTCACCCGCCTCGACGACCTGACGCTGCACGACGAGCCGACGCCGCAGCCGCAGCGCGGCGAGGTGCTGATCAAGATCGACTCGGTCTCGCTGAACTATCGCGACCTGTCCCTGGTGCTGGGAAACTATGTCGGCCCGTCGAAGGCTGGCGTGATCCCGTGCAGCGACGCGGCGGGCGAGATCGTGGGCGTCGGCGATGGCGTCACCGCCTTCAAGACCGGCGACCGGGTGATCAGCGCCTTCCACCCGCGATGGTTCGGCGGCCGGCCGCCGGTGACCGCCGGGCGAGAGACCTATGGCAACGGGACCGACGGCTGGCTGGCCGAATACAAGGTGGTGTCGCAGGAGGCGGTCGTGCGGCTGCCCGACGCGCTCAGCTTCGAGGAAGGCGCCACCCTGCCCTGCGCGGCGGTCACCGCCTGGACCGCGCTGTCGGGCCACGTTCCGATCCGCGCCGGACAGACGGTGCTGACCCTGGGGACCGGCGGCGTCTCGATCTTCGCCCTGCAGCTGGCCAAGGCGGCCGGCGCCAAGGTGATCGCCACCACGTCCAGCGCCGCCAAGGGCGAGCGGTTGAGGGCGCTCGGCGCCGACCAGGTGGTCAACTATGCGGAGATCGCCGACTGGGGCCGGCATGTGAAGAAGGACCTGACCGGCGGCCTGGGCGTCGACTGCGTGGTCGAGGTCGGCGGTCCCGCCACGGTCACCCAGTCCCTGCACGCGGTGCGCTGGGGCGGCGAGGTGGTGCTGATCGGCTTCCTGACCCAGGACAATCCGGGGATCGACTATTTCCACCTGAAGGGCAGCGGGGCCGTCGTCCGCGCCATCGGGGTCGGCGACCGCGCGGCCCTGGAGGATCTGGTCCGCACCGTCAGCCAGACGGGGATCAAGCCGGTGATCGACAAGGTCTTCGGCTTCGACGAGGCCCGCCAAGCCTTCGAGCACCTCCAGGCCGCCCGCCACGTCGGTAAGATCGTCATCAAGGTCGCCGGGAGCTAGCGGCGGCGGAAAAGCGCCTCCAGGCCCTGGATCACGTCCTCCATCAGCCCGCCCTCGGTGTCGGTGGGGTCGGCCAGCATCATGGAGGCCGCGCCGTGGCCGCAGGCCCAGACGGCGAGCGCCACCTTGTGGATCATATCGGCGTCGCGGTCCTGCTGGGTAGGCGCCTGGGCGATGGCGGTCTCCAGCACGGCGAAGGCGCGGTCGCGGGCCGCGGCCACATCCGGGTCGGCCAGGACCGTGGGGTCGAACATCAGGCCATAGAGCGCCGGCTGGGCGCGGGCGAAACCGAAATAGGCGAGCGCCGTGGCGCGGATCGGGGCGTCGCCGGCCGTGGCCGCCGCCCCGCGCAGGGCGGTCTCGAACTCGCCGAAACCCTCGGCGGCCAGGCCCGCCAGCAGGGCCTGCTTGGAGGCGTAGTGGTGATAGCCCGAGCCCGGCGCGATGCCGGCGCGGGCGGCCAGGGTGCGCAGGTTCAGCTTGCCGAGCCCGCCCTCCTCCAGCAGGGCGCGGGCCTCGTCCAGCAGCAGGGCCCGCAGGTTCCCCACATGGTAGCCGCGTCGACGCGCGATCCCGACGGGCGGCCAGGGCATCAGCGGCCCTCCCCACACGGCAAGAGTTCGATCGCGGAACGGCGAGGCATCTGGTGCTCCAATGGATAGGTGATCATTGTTCAGCGGATTGCCCCCGGTTGTCGAGACCGGGATGCGCGGCGAGGCTCGGATACGGGAGGAACGGCGATGAGCGGCGAGGTTCGCATCGAGATCGAGGCGCGGCCCGGCGGCGCCTGCGTGGCCCATGTCACCGTGGACAACGCCAATAAGCTGAACACCCTGGGCAGCGCCTTGATGAAGGAATTCGCCGCCCGCATCGGGGCGCTCGCCAAGGACGAGAGCCTGCGGGCCGTGGTGCTGACCGGGGCCGGGGACCGGGCCTTCATCGGCGGGGCCGACATCGACGAGATGGCCGGCCTGGACGCCACGACGGCGCGGGCCTTCATCACCCGCGTCCATCGCTGCTGCGCGGCCCTGCGCGACCTGCCGGTCCCGGTGATCGGCAGGATCAACGGCTACGCCCTGGGCGCGGGGATGGAGGTGGCCGCGGCCTGCGACCTGCGGGTCGCCGCCGACGGCGCGGTGTTCGGCATGCCGGAGGTCAAGCTGGGCATCCCGTCGGTCGTGGAGGCCGCCCTGCTCCCGTCCCTGGTGGGCTGGGGCCGCACCCGCCAGATGCTGCTGCTGGGAGAGACCTTCAGCGCCGCCGACGCCCAGGCCTGGGGCCTTGTGGAGGCGGTGGTCCCGGCCGCGGGCCTGGACGCCCAGGTCGAGGCCTGGGTCGAGAGCCTGCTGGCCGCCGAGCCCGGCGCGGTGCGCCTGCAGAAGGCCCTGATCCGTCGCTGGGAGGACCTACCGATGAGGGACGCCATCGCCGCCGGAATCGACGCCTTCGAGGCCGCCTGGACCACCGACGCGCCGGCCAGCGCCATGGCCGACTTCCAGGCCGCGCGGGCAGCGCGGCGAACTAATCGTTGATCACCTAGGGACGCGCCGCTAGCCTTTACCTAACGACAGGTCGGGAAACGTAACACATGGGCGCGGACTTCAAGGTCGCCATCCTGGGCGCGGGCTTCGCAGGCCTCTGCATGGGGCTGAAGCTGCAGGCCAGGGGCGAGACGTCCTTCGTGATCCTTGAAAAGGCCGACCGGGTGGGCGGCACCTGGAGGGAGAACACCTATCCCGGCAGCGGCTGCGACATTCCCAGCCACCTCTATTCCTATTCCTTCGAACCCAATCCCGACTGGCCGGAGATCTTCTCGGCCCAGCCCGACATCCTGGCCTACATCGAGGACGTGGTGGAAAAGCACAGCCTTTCCAGCCACCTGCGCTTCAATTCCGAAGTGGTCTCGGCCGCCTGGGACGACGGGGCGGCGCTGTGGCGGATCGGCATGGCCGACGGGTCGAGCCTGACCTGCGAGACCTTCGTCACCGCCTGGGGCCAGCTCAACCGCCCCAAACTGCCCCCGATCCCCGGCCGCGACGATTTCGCAGGGCCGGCCTTCCATTCGGCCCTGTGGGACGCCTCGGTCGATCTGGCCGGCAAGCGGGTGGCGGTGATTGGCAACGGCGCCAGCGCCGTCCAATTCGTGCCGGAGGTGGCCAAGCTGGCGGGCTCCCTGACCCTCTTCCAGCGCTCCCCCAACTGGATCGTGCCGCGCATGAACCGGCCCTATACGGCGCAGGAGAAGGCCCGATTCCGCGCCCAGCCGGCGGTGATGGCCAAGGTCCGTGGGGAGATCTTCGAGATGGCCGAGGCGCGGCTGGCGGCCCGCCGCGCCGGGACCCTGCCGGTCGAGGAGGTCCCCATCCCGCTGGCGCACCTGCACGCCCAGGTCACCGATCCGCAGCTGCGGTCCAAGCTGACCCCGGACTACGAGATCGGCTGCAAGCGCGTCCTGATCTCCAATGATTTCTACCCGGCCCTCACCCGCCCGAATGTCGAGCTTGTGACCGAGGCCATCAGCGCCATGACCCCGCGCGGCGTGGTGGACGCCACGGGCCGCGAGCACGCGGTCGACGTGGTGATCTACGCCACCGGCTTCGAAACCAGCTCCTTCGCCGGCGAGACCGGAATCACCGGGGTCGGCGGCCTGCGGCTCAGCGATGTCTGGATCGACGGGCCGGAGGCCCATCTGGGACTCTCCGTCACCGGTTTCCCCAATCTTTTCATGCTCTACGGGCCGAACACCAACCTGGGCCACAACTCCATCATCTTCATGATCGAGGCCCAGGCCGACTATGTGCTGCAAGCCCTGGACGCCATCGCCGCGACCGGCCCCCTGTCGGTGAAACAGGAGGTCGCCGACGCCTACAACGCCGACCTCCAGAAGGCCCTGGCCGCCACCCCCTGGGCCGGCGCCTGCACCAGCTGGTACAAGACCGCCGACGGCCGCATCCTCAACAACTGGCCCCACACCGCGCGCGCCTACGCCGAGGCGGTCGCCCGCTTCGAGGTCCAGGACTACGAGCTGGTGCGGGCGGTCGAGCCGGCCTGACCGGCCTCCCCACGCAGGTGGGGGAAGCTGATCAGGCGGCGACCGAGGCCTCGTCTACGACGGCGGACGCGGCCTCCAGCACGGCCTGCAGGGCGGCGAACAGCCGTCCCGCCTCGATGGGCTTGGCCACGAAGCCATCCATGCCGGCCTCGACATATTCCGCCACCTGGTGGGCCATGGCGTTGGCGGTCAGCGCGATGATCGGCGTGCGCGCGCGGCCCTCGGCGGCCTCGCGAGTCCGGATCACCCCCGTGGCGGTGGGGCCGTCCATCTCCGGCATCTGGACGTCCATCAGGATCACGTCCCAGGTCTCCCGCGCCCAGGCCTCGACGGCCAGCGCGCCGTTGTCGACGACGGTGGGATGGATGCCGATCTGGTGCAGCAGGGTCTTGAGCACCAGCTGGTTGACAGTGTTGTCCTCGGCGGCCAGCACCCGCAGGGTCCCCACCTCGATCTCCCCGGCCCGCGGCTCGTCGGCGGTGGGAAGCGGGAGGGCGAGTTCGACGTCGCTCTTGGCCAGCGGCAGGGAGACGACGAAGGTGGTCCCCTGCCCCGGCGCGCTCTGGGCCTCGATCGCCCCGCCCATCAGCTGGGCCAACTCGCGGCAGATGGCCAGACCCAGGCCCGTGCCGCCATAGCGGCGGGTGGTGGAGGCGTCGGCCTGCTCGAACTTCTGGAACAGGCTGGCCAGGCGCTCGGCCGGAATGCCGATGCCGGTGTCGGCCACCATGATCTGCATGTATCCCACCACGGGGTCGGCGCGCAGGCTAATGGTAGCGGTGCCGCCGGAAGCGAACTTGATGGCGTTGCCCGCCAGGTTGAGCAAAATTTGCCGCAGCTTGGCCGGGTCGGCAGATAACCTGGGCAAGGCCGGCGGCAGGGGGGCAATTTCGAAGCGGAGGTTTTTGGTCTGGGCCTGAATTTGCGTGAGCGCGTGTACTTCCTTCAACACGGATGCTGCGTCCACCGGCTCAAGGCGCACATCCATTTTGCCCGATTCGATCTTGGCGATGTCCAGCACGTCGTTGATGATGGTCAGCAGGTTTTCGGAGGCGGTGTAGGCCAGCTTCACAAACTCCATTTGCTCTTCCGGGGTGTCGCACAGTCCCGAAACCACGGCGTTGAGCGACCCC
>NZ_JAUSLW010000013.1 GCF_030645195.1 Phenylobacterium sp.
CGAACAGGTTCCAGATGGTGGTCGAGTCGGGCGCCGAGAGGTCGCGGATCCAGCCGAAGAAGGGCTGGTGCCGCATCTCGATGGTCACGAACAGCATCTTGTAGACGGCGTAGAAGACCGGGATCTGGAGCAGCAGCGGCAGGCAGCCGGCCAGAGGATTGATCTTCTCCTTCTGGTACAGGGCCATCAGCTCCTGCTGCTGCTTCTGCGGCTCGTCGGGGTGCTTCTTCTTGATCTCCTCCATCTTGGGCTGGAGGTTGCGCATCTTCGACATGCTCTCGTAGCTCTTGTTGGCGAGCGGGAAGAAGACCACCTTCACCGCCACGGTCAGCAGCAGGATGGCGATGCCGAAGTTGCCGACGTGGCCGTGGATGAACTCCAGGAACTGGAACAGCGGCCGGGTGAAGAACCAGAACATGCCCCAGTCGACGGCCTGGTCGAAGCGCGGCACGCCGAGATTGGTCTCATAGGCCTTCAGGACCGGGACGGTCTTAGCGCCGGCGAAGAAGCGCGAGGTCTCGGTGACCTGGCGGCCGGGAGCGATGATCTTGGCGCCGCCCACGAAATTGGCCTCGAAGACGTCGACGCCGCCGCTCCTGGTGATGCGGAACTGGCTCTGGACGGCCTCGGCCTGGGCCGGGATCAGGGCCGCCAGCCAGTACTTGTCGGTGATGCCGGCCCAGCCGCCGGTGGTGGGGAATTGGCCGCCGCCGTCCTTCGACCACTTCTTGAACTTGATCAGCCGCAGCTCGTCGCCCAGCCAGCCTACGGCGCCCTCGTGGACGATGGAGTTCTTGCCGATATCGTCGGGCACGCCCTGGCGCTGCACCGAGCCGTAGGGGGCCAGCGTCACCGGCGCGGCGCCGGTATTGGCCACGGTGTCGGCCACGGTGAACATGAAGCGGTCGTCGACGGAGATCACCCGGGTGAAGGTCAGGCCCGCGCCGTTGGTGGTGGACAAGGTGATCGGGGCGCCGGGCGCGAGGGTCGCGCCGCCTGTCTGGGTCCAGACGGTGTCGGCGGTGGGCAGGCCCGCCACATTGGCGCCGGCCCAGCCGAACTCGGCGAATTGAGCGTGCTGGGCGCCTTCGGGACGCAGCAGCTCCACCGGAGGGGAGTCCTTGGCCACCGTCTCGCGGTACTGCTTCAGATAGAGGTCGTCCAGGCGGGCGCCGCGCAGGGAGATGGAGCCCGACAGGGCCGGGGTCTCGACGCGCACCCGGGGGCTGGCGGCGGCGGCCACCTTGCGGGAGACCAGGGCTTCGGCGGCGGTGGGCGGAGCCTTGGTGAGGTTCTGGGCCTGGACCTGGGCGCTGGCGGCCGGCGGGTTGCGGGCCAGTTCAGCCTCGCGGGCCCGGGTGCGGGGGCCCATGACCAGGAACTGGTAGGCCAGCAGCAGCGCCATCGCCGAGACCACGAAGATGATCGTGTTGCGGTTTGAGTTGTCTTGCATGAGGGGCGCGCGCTCAAACGGAAGGGGGAGGAGCGCGATCGGGCGCGCGGGTGTCGCTATCGGCGCCGAGGCTTATCAGCGCGCTTTTCACATCGTCAAGCAAACGCGCCCAGGGGCGCGTCGGCGCGCCGCCCCGGGCGATGAAGACATAGTCGTGGCCGGGCTTGCCCAGGACCGGGACCAGGGTCCGCGCGGCCTCGCGCAGCCGGCGCTTGGCGCGGTTGCGAACCACCGCCCCGCCGACCTTGCGGGTGGCGGTGAAGCCGATCCGGACCAGGGGGCGATCGTCGCCCCGATGGCGGGCCTGCAGCACCACGGCGCCGCGGGCGCACGAAGGTGCCTTGGCCGCGGCCAGGAAATCAGGCCGGATCTTCAGATGTTCGATGGGAAAGACGGGGTCCGTCATGCGGACGCCCCAAGACCCTGGTATTAGGCGGTCAGGCGCTTACGGCCCTTGGCGCGACGACGGGCGATCACCTTCTGGCCGTTCTTGGTGGCCATACGCGAACGCCAGCCGTGCCGGCGTGCGCGCACGAGACGGGAGGGCTGGAAAGTGCGTTTCACGGGACTGGCTCCGGGTCGAAATCGAGCGGCGGGGAATAAGGGGTGGGGCAGGGGATGTCAACCGTTAGCGGTCAAAGGTTTAGGATCGATCACGTCGTGATCCGCGCGTTGGACCGTGATGGGCTGGCGGCCAAGGTCGCGGCCCTGTCCGGGCGGCCGCTGCTGGCGGGCTATCGCGCGGGAGGCCCGCAGGGCTCGGTGGGGGTGCGGTTCGCCAACGGGCCCTTCCTCGACATCTTCGGGGAGAGCGCCACGCCGCCCGCCCTGATCCTGCAGGGGCCGCTGGCGGACCTGGAGGTCGTGGCCGGGGCGCGGGGCTGGGCCATTCGCACCCACCGGCGCGAAGAGATCGCCGATCCGGCCCAGGACCAGCCCTGGTCGATACTGCTGTTCCGGCGCGACCAGGGCCTGCTGACCCAGATCTCGGCCATCGAATATGCCGACGACCCGGCTCCCTGGGCCCTGCCGGACTTCTCAGGGCCGCTCTATCCCCCCAATCCGGCGCCCGACACCGGGACCCGGCTGCGGCGGGTCTGGATGGGGGCACAGGAGGTGGCGCGAGCGGCCGGCGACCTGGCGGCCCTGGGCTTCGTCGCCGCGGGGCCCGTCCATTCGGAATTCCCGCCGCACGAGGGCACCCTCTATCGCGGCCCGCGCGCTGATCTGGTGCTGTTTCCCGGCCCCGACGGAGTGGCGCGGCTGGACATCGACGGCCGCGAGCTTCAGCGGATCGCCCTGACGCCGGATCTCGCCCTGGTGGCGGGGGAGGGTTAGGGCCTGCGGCGCGGCAGCAGTTCGGGCCGGTACTCGAAGTGCATGGTGTCGAAATGCCGCCACCGGCCGCCCCAGATGAAGCCGTGGCGCTCGAAGACGGCGACGATTTCGGGAGGGATGCGATTGGCCCAGACCGCGTCCTCGCCGCCCTTCCAGAGCCAGTAGTCGGCCCAGACCGTGGAGATGTCGATGGCCGCGCCATAGGCGTGCATGCTGCGCCGGCTGGTCCCGGCCACCACCCGGCAATTGAAGGCGCCGGCGGTGGGCGCCAGGTACCGGGCCATCTCCGGCGGCAGCTTCTCCAGGTCCGTCACCACCGCCTCCAGGGCCCTGTCGACCCCGTTGACCGTGGTGACGTTGACGGTCCCGCCCTGGGCCGATTTCGGCATCCAGGCGACCTTGCGCATGTGGGCCTGGAAGGCGCGGGTCGAGCAGTCACCGTACATCTTCAGGAACAGGGGCTCGTAGCGCGCCCGGCCTGGATCGCCCTTGGGCGGGTTCCGCTGGGGCCCTCGCCGGTAGGGCTCGGCGAACATGTCGAGGATGTCGGCCTGGTCGAGGGCCTGTTCGGTGGTCTTGGTCGGCCCGCCCTGGGAGATCGGGAAGCGTGTCCCATCGGCCATAATGAGTTGGCCGTTCCGCACGCCCCAGACCTGGTCCGGATAGGCGCGGGCCAGGGCCGAGGGCCGGGGCGCCGGGGTGAGGCGCGCCGTGACGGTGGCGCAGCCGCCGAGCAGCACCATCAGCGCCAGGACCGCCCCCCAGCGGACTGTCACGCCAGAGTCAGGATCACGGGCCCGCGGGAGGTGGCCACCAGGGTGTGTTCGTACTGCACCGTGGGCTGGCCGCCGGCCGGCCGCAGGGTCCAGCCGTCCTCCAGCTCCTCGACCCAGTCGGCGCCGAGGGAGAGGAAGGGCTCGATGGTGAAGACCAGGCCCTCGGAGATGCGGCGCTGATCGTGCGGCTCGTACCAGGTGGGGATGTCGCCGGGCGCGTCGTGCAGGGAGCGGCCGACCCCGTGGGAGGCCAGGTTGCGCACCAGGCTGTAGCCGTTCTTCCGCGCGAAGCCCTCGATGGAGCGCCCGACCTCGTTGAGCCTGGCGCCGGGTTTCACCGACCGGATACCCGTCCACATGGCGCGGCGGCCGTCGCGGCACAGGCGCTCGATCCTCGGCGCGGTGGGGGGCACGGCGAAGCTGGCGCCGGTGTCGCCGAAGAAGCCGTCGATCTCGGCCGAGACGTCGATGTTCACCAGGTCGCCGGCCTTGATCACCGTGTCGTCGGGTATGCCGTGGGCGCAGGCCGGACCCACCGAGATGCAGGTGGCGCCGGGGAAGTCGTAGGTGACCTCAGGGGCCGAGCGGGCGCCCTCGCGCTCCAGCATGGCCCGGCCGAGCTGGTCCAGCTCGCGGGTGGTGACGCCGGGCTCCAGGGCCGCGCCCATGGCCGCCAGGGTGCGGGCCACGAGGTTTCCGGCCGCCCGCAGTTTGTCGAGTTCGTCTTCGCTGCCGATGGTCATGGGAGGAAGATGGCGCCGAATGGGCGCGGGCCCAAGGGGCCGTGACATTGCCGCGTTGTAAGTTGTGACGCGGGCGACGCCCGGCATAGTTCGCCCGTCCTGAGGGGGAACTTCCGATGCGCATCCTGTTGTCGATCCTGGCGGCCTTTGGCCTGGCGAGCGCCGCCGCCGCCCAGACCCCGGCGCCGGCGCCGGCGGATACCCGCGCCCTGCTGGCAGCCAACACTCGGCCCTTCACCTATGCGGACGGCAGGCTGGCCGGGCCGGGCGCCGACTTCCTGATGGGCCAGATGGCCAGGGCGCAGTTCGTGCTGCTGGGGGAGAGCCATCACGACCACGAGGTTCCGATCTTCGCCGGCGCCCTCTACGGCCGGCTGCGGCAGGACCTGGGCTTCCGTTACCTGGCGGTGGAGCAGGACCCGCTGGCGATCGCCGACCTCAACAGCCCCGCCTATCGGGGCGACCTGAAGAAGATCGCCGCCTTCTCCCGCAGCCATCCGACCCATCTCGGCTTCTCCTCGGACCAGGACCTGGGCTTCCTGGCCCAGGCCACCGCCTCCGCCCGCCCGGGCGACCCCTCGGTCTGGGGCCTGGAGCAGGCCCAGGGCTCGATCCGCTACCTGGAGGAGCTGGTTTCCCTGGCGCCCAACGCCGCGGTCCGGGCGACCGCTCAGGCCCTGCTGGACGACGCCCGCGCCAAGGAGAGCCGGACCAGCCCCGGCGGCTTCATCCACGACGATCCCACCACCCTGCCGCGGCTGACCGCCCTGAAGGCCGCTTTCGCCGCCAGGCCCGGCTCGCGGGCCGACGTCCTGCTGAACGGGATCGTTACCTCGGCGGAGATCTATTCGTACAATCGCCGCGCCATGGCCGGGGAGCGGGTGGGGCTCTACAACAACACCGAGCGCGAGGCCCTCTTCAAGCGCGCGTTCATGGACCACTACCGCCAGGTGGCCCGCGCCGGCGCCCCGCCCAAGGTGATGTTCAAGTTCGGCAGCTGGCACATGTATCGCGGCCGCAGCCCCGGCGGCGCCTTCACCATCGGCAATTTCGCCCACGAGCTGGCCATCTCCGACGGCCGCGAGGCCTACGGGATCAATGTCATTCCGGTGGGGGGCTACGAGGCCGACGTCACCGAGCAGGGCGAGTGGATGAAGGCCCTGTTCCCCGACGGACCGCCCAAACAGCCGGTGGTGATCGACCTGCGGCCCCTGCATCCCTGGTCGCGGGCCTTCGCGAACCAGGTTCCCGTCGACCAGCAGGCGGCCCTGCGCGACTTCATCTTCGCCCACGACGCCATCGTGGTGCTGCCGAACAGCTCGAAGGCCACCTGGGACCTGACAGGGTTCCCGGTTCCCTAACTCGAAAGGGCGATGTCCTTGATGAGCAGGAAGAGCGGCGTGTGGGTGTCGGGCACGCGATAGGCGCCCTTGGCGCCGGCGAGGTGAACCGCGACCGCGGTCAGTTCCCAGGCCAGCTGCATGGTGTTGGCGGCCTGCGCATGCTGTTCGACGAGCTCCAGGATCCCATGCTCCTCCCCATGGCGCCGGGTGGCCAGCGCGTCCTCGCAGACCCCGTCCGGCCAGTGGGGATTGGCCCAGGCCCACAGCCAGTCGCCGGCCTGGACCGAGACACTGCCCGCGATCTGGATCGTCGCCACCACCCTGGGCCCACTGGCGTCCGAAAAGGTCAGGGTCCCGGCCTCGAGGTCGTAGTCGTAGCGGGGCCAGTGGTTGAGCCTGAAGTCGCCATAGATGCGGGCGTTCTTCTCTTCCAGCTCCCTCCAGGCGGCCTGCCGAAGATCGGCGTAGTCCACGGGCGCCGCCACCCTCCTAGAGGTCCGGCCGGACGATGGTCTTGCCCACGACCTTGCGGTTGGCGAGGCTCTCGAAGGCGGCCCGCCAGTCGCTGAGCGGATATTCGTGGTCGACGCGGGGGTGGACCTTGCCTTCGTTGGCCAGCGCCCAGACGGCGGCGATGTTCTCGCGGCCCTTCTCGGGGAACTGGCGGCCGTATTCGCCGGCCCGCACGCCCATGACCGAGAAGCCCTTGATCAGGGCCATGTTCACCGGCAGCACCGGCAGGCGGCCGGAGGTGAAGCCGATGGAGAGGATGCGGCCGTTGAAGGCGATGCAGCGGACGCTCTCGTCGAAGACGTCGCCGCCCACGGGGTCGTAGATCACGTCGGCCCCGCGGCCGTCGGTGATCTCCTTGACCTTCTCGCGGAAGCCGCCGGTGACGTTGACCGTGGCGTCGGGGGCGTATTCGCGGGCCACGATGGCCAGCTTCTCGTCCGACGCCGAGGCCGCGATCACCCTGCAGCCCAGATGCTTGGCCAGGTCCACGGCGGCGAGACCCACCCCGCCGGCGGCGCCGTGGACCAGGACCCACTCGCCCGGCTCCACCTGGGCGCGGCGGACGAGGGAGACATAGGCGGTTAGGTAAGCCGTGGCGTAGCCGGCGGCCTGGCTGAAGGAGAGGTTGGCGGGCTTGGGCCGCAGGGCCGCAGCCGGGGTCACGGCATATTCCGAGAAGCCGCCGATGCGGGCGCCGCCGACGACGGCGTCGCCGATCTTCCACTGGGTGACGCCCTCCCCCAGGGCCTCCACCTCGCCGGAGATCTCCATGCCGGGGATGAAGGGCAGGGCGGGCTTGTGCTGGTACTCGCCGCGGGTCTGCAACAGGTCGGGGAAGTTGACGGCGGCGGCCTTCACGCGAATCCGCACCTCGCCCGGACCGGGGTCCGGCGTCGGGATCTCCTTGAGCACGCAGCCGCCATAGTCGGCGGCCAGGGCCTCGACCACCAGGGCGCGCATCAGTGGATGCGCCCTTCGAAGCCTTCGCGCACCAGGCCGGCGATCTCGCGGCAGGCGGTGTCGGCGCAGGGGACGGCCCCGGTTAAGGCGGTGAAGCCGTGGGCCAGGCTGTCATAGCAGCGATAGAGGGTGGGGACCCCGGCGTCCTTAAGCCGCTTGGCGTAGGCCTCGCCCTGGTCCACCAGGGGATCGAAGCCCGCGGTCACCACCACGGCGGGGGCCAGGCCCGACAGGTCGGGCGCGCGCACCGGCGACAGGCGCGGGTCGGCGGGGTCGTCCCCGGGGCCCATATAGTGGCCCATGAACCAGTCCATCATCGCCCGGCTGAGCGGGAAGGCCTCGGCATAGGTGGTCATCGAGGCGGTCTCGCTGGCGACGTCGGTGCAGGGATAGATCAGCAGCTGGAGGTCGGGCTGGGCCTCGCCGGCGCGCTTGAGCTCCTGGGCGACGATGGCGGCGAAGTTGCCGCCCATGGAATCGCCGCCGATGGCCGCGCGGCCGGCCGGCGCCCCGAAGCGGGCGGCGTTGTCGCGGCCCCAGCGGTAGGCCGCCAGCACGTCCTCCAGCCCGGCGGGGAAGCGGTGCTCCGGCGCCAGGCGGTATTCCACCGACAGCACCGGGCAGCGGGCGATCCTGGCCAGGATCCCGCAGAAGGTGTCGCAAGTCTCCAGATCGCCGATCACCCCGCCGCCGAAGTGGGCGAAGACCATCAAGGGCGCGGCGGGGTCCTGGTTCTCGGGGCGGTAGGCGCGGGCCGGAATGGACGCGGCGCCGTTGGGAATGCTGACGCTCTCGGTGCGCACCCCGGGCTCGGGCGGGCCGCCGAGGGCGGCGAGGCCTTGGGTGTTGGCCCGCCGGGCCTCCTCGGGGCTGAGGGTGGTCATGGCCGGGGCGCGAGCGGCGCCGGCGGCCAGGAACTGCAGGCGGGGGTCGAGGGTGCGGCCGCCGCGATAGACCACGCCGCCGCCCGACAGCAGCCGCAGGAGGGGAGCGGGCAGGGAAAGCAGGGTGCGGACCACGAACCGCTGGGCGGAGACGCTGGCCATCCTAGACCTGCGTCTTGGGCAACCCCTTCACGCCCCCCTCAATGAGGGCGACCACGAAGTCGGCGGCGGCCTTGGTGTCGATAGGGCGGCGGACGACCATCTTCTCGCCGACCTCGCGGGCGATGGCGATGCAGGCGGCGGCCAGATAGTCGGGATCGGCGCCGGGGGCGCCGCCGCGGGCGATCTCGTCGACGATGGCCTCGCGCACCTCGTTGAACACCGCGGTCATTTCCGGGGTCTCGCCGTGTACGTGGGGAATGGGTTCGTCGGCCGGACGGCGGGCCAGCCAGCTTTTGTGTTCGTCGGCCAGGAAGCTGAAATAGGTCTCGATGGCGGCGCGGACGAAGCTCGACCAGTCCGCCGACTGGGCCCGCTGAGCCTTCAGCAGCGGGGTAAAGCGCCGGGCGCCCTCGTCGGAGAGGGCGACATAGACCTCATCCTTGGAGCGGTAGTAATTGTAGAAGGTGCCGGCCGCGAGGCCCGTGCGCCGGATGATATCGCGCACCGTACAGGCCTCGTAACCCAACTCCCCGAACACCTCGCGCGCGGCGTCGAGAATGGCCTGGCGATTCTGGACCTTGGTCTGTTCGCGCTTGCCGACCGGTAGATAAGCGACCTGGGACATCTATTCCTGAAATCAAATCGTGACGGGCGTCATACTAGACACTCGAACCCCGCCTCGCCAACCGCCACGCGCAAGGCGCGATCAGGAGGGCTTGGCCGCGCCCCAGGTGAGGATGGCGGTGGAGCCGCCGGCCGCCTCCGGCAGGGCCTGGATGCGCATCGTGCGGTCGCCGTCCTGGGCCGAGAACACCTTCGATCCGGCCTGGTCCAGGTCCAGGCCCGGGGTGAGGCCGGCGGCCGCGGCGCCTGCGCGATAGCGGGCGACGATGACGTCCGGGGCGGCGGGGCTGGTGAAGCCCACCGCGCCGCCGATTTTGCCCGGCGTCGAATCGCCCTGGGTGCAGAGCGTGACCTTGGCGCCCGGATAGAGGGGCGCGTAGGCGGGCAGGCCGGGGCAGGGAATCGCGGCTGAGGCCTGTTTGGCCTCCTGAGCCGCCTTGGGGCCGCAGGCGGCCAGCGCCAGGAGGGCGGCGGCGGCGGCGATCAGTGGTTTCATGGCGGTCTCCGGCGGTGGCCGGACGCGAAGATGTCAGCCTGGGAAGACGCCCGCAACCGCGCTGGGGGCGTCGCATTTGGCGCGGCACTGACCCCAGGTCGGTCCGCAGTCCTCCGCCCCCTCGGTGGCCAGGCAGAAATAGTAGGACTGGGCGCAGGTCAGGCGGCACTGGCCGGCCTCGCCCCCCACCGGCGTCTCGGCCAGGGTGCGCAGCGGGATCGGGACCTGGGGGGCGAGGTCGACGGCGGGCGTTCCGGGACGCGGCGCCGACGCGCCGACCGGGGCCGGCGTGTCGGCCGACTGCGACCCGCGCAGGCTCGGGGCCGCCTGCGGCTGGGCGCCGGCCGGACCGGCCAGGACGAGGATCAGCGCGACGAGGGGGAGGGCTTTGCGCATGCCCCACCCTCGCAGCGCGATCTTAAGACCGCGTTAACCATGATCAGACCGTTCGGGCGGCCCGGTCCTTGGCGTTTGTGGCCTGGATGGCCTCGCGGGCGGCGGTCCACTGTTCGTCGGTCCAGGCCCGAAGGCCCGAGAAGTTGCCCCCCGAGGCCTGCCAGGCGGCGCCGTCGATGGCGATGGTCTGGCCGTTCACATAGGCCGACAGCGGATGCAGTAGATAGACCGCCAGATTGGCCAGCTCCCGCATCTCGCCCACCCGGCCCATGGGGTTGCCGGTGCGGCTGGCCTCGCCGTCGTCGCGCTGCTCGCCCGGATTGAGCCGGGCGCTCATCCCTTCGGTGGGGAAGGGGCCCGGCGCGATGTTGTTGAAGCGGATGCCGTAGGGGCCCCACTCCACCGCCAGGGATTGGCTCATGGTGGCCAGGCCCGCCTTGGACATGGCCGAGGGCACCGTGAAGGGGCCGCCGTTCCAGATCCAGGTGGTGAGGATGGAGACGACGGAGGCCTTCTTGCCCTCGGCGATCCAGCGCTTGCCGGCGTCCAGGGTGACGAAGAAGGAGCCGCGGAAGACGATGTTGGCGATGGCGTCGAAGCCGCGCGGGGACAGATCCTGCGTGCGGCTGATGAAGTTGCCGGCGGCGTTGTTGACCAGGCCCGTGAGCGCCCCGCCGTCGGCCCAGATCTGGTCCATCATGTCGGTGATGGCCTCGGGCACCCGGATGTCGCAGGCGATGCCCACCACCTTGCCGCCGTGGGCGGCCATCAGGTCCTTGGCGGCGGCCTCCACCACCCCGCCCCGGCGGCCGCAGATATAGACCTCGGCGCCCAGGATCAGGCAGGCCTCGGCCATCACCTTGCCCAGGCCCGTGCCGCCGCCGGTGATCAGGATCCGTTCGCCCTTCATCAGGCCGGGCCGGAACATCAGGTCGTCTTGGGTCAGCTCGGCCATGGCGGCGCTCCTCCTTGTGGTTGGAGGAAGTGCGCGCCGCTGACGTCGGGTCGGTCAAATGAAAAGGGGGACCGCCTTGCAGCGGTCCCCCTTCAGACGCCCCTTTGGAAGTCAGAAGCTCTTAGGTTCTGTTGACGAAATGTCTGACCCACAGCCGAGCGGCTGCGACGAGTATGAAGCCGATATAGCTGTCGGCGGTCTTGTCGTATCGGGTGGCCAGTCTTCGGCTGTGCTTGAGCTTTGAGAAGCAGCGCTCGACCAGATTTCGTAGGGCGTAGAGGTGGCCGTCGATGATGGGCTGGACCTTGCGGTTCCGCTTGGGCGGGATGACGGCGGCGATGCCGCGATTTTCCAGGTCGGCGAGGATGGCGTCGGCGTCGTAACCCTTGTCGCCGAGCAGGACCTTGGGCGCGGGGCCCGGCTCGGCCATGACCGGACCGTAGCCCTTGACGTCGGAGACCTCGCCGCCGGTCAGAACCACCGCGACCGGCAGGCCCAGGCCGTTGCTTCTCAGATGGATCTTGGTCGAGAAGCCACCTCGAGAGCGCCCAAGACCTTCGCCTTGAGGGCCAGCCGCTTTTTTTGGGCGCCGGCGGCATGCTGATGGGCGCGCACGACGGTCGAGTCGATCATCTGGACGCTGTCCTGACCGGCGCCGCTCTCATTGAGGGCGGCCAGCATCACGTCCCAGACCCCCGATAGCGTCCAACGCCGGAACTGCCGGTAGACCGAACTCCACTTGCCGAAGTGGTCGTGCAGATCGCGCCAGGGTGAGCCCGTCCGGGCGATCCAGAACACCCCGTCCAGCACCAGCCGGTGATCTCGCGGACGCCGACCCCGACGCGGACCGGTCTCGATCACGAACGGTGCGAAGAACCCCCACTCATCATCCGACATCAAGCCACGAACCAAAACCGCTCTCCTCAAAGAGCAGCCTTGAATCAGCGATCAGATGATTTGGGAATCTACTTCGTCAACAGGACCTA
>NZ_JAUSLW010000016.1 GCF_030645195.1 Phenylobacterium sp.
GGCGGCGCGGCGGGACGGGCGGCCGTGCGCGGCGCATCGGCGGGCGCCAGGTCCGCGGTCTGGGCGACGCCGGCCTTGGCGCTGGTGGGCGTCTCGGCCGCGTCGGCGTCGCCTTGGGCGGCGTCCGCCGCGACGGCGGCGCGGGCCGTGACGGCGTCAGCGGTCTTGGCGCCCTGGGCCGCCAGGGCGGCCTGGGCTGCCACGGCGGTCTGATCGGGAAGCTGCGGCGCGAAGGCGGCGGTGGCTCCGCCCTGGGGCGCCTCGGTGGTCTCGGGCTCGACCGCGGCGGTCGCGACCGCCGCCGGGGCCAGGGCGATGGGCTGGGCCAGCAGAGCAGCCAGAATCTGGGCGTCGGTGGAGAGCGCCGGGGTGTCGAGGGTCTCGGCTTCGTCGGCGGCGTCCTTGTCCTTGGCGTCCGTCAGCGCGGCGGCGTCCGTCTTGGCCGCATCGCCGGTCTTGGCGGCGCCCAGGGCGGCCGGGGCGCCCGGTTCGGCCTTTGCCTGGCCGCCGAAGAAGGCGGCGAGCAGGGCGTCGAAGCCGGCCAGGGGGCCCTGGGTCGCGGCGGTCAGGCCCGCGCCGAACAGGCCGAGCGCCACACCGGGAGCGGCGGCGGCGTTCAGGGCGGACGGAGCGTTGATGGGCGACGCGGTCATGGGGTCCCGGCTGTCCGGTAGGACGATCTTGAGGGAGGCGCCTGCTGCGCCGCGTTCGTTCCCATCCTTCTCAGCAACCTCCGCGCCACTCTCGGAGAAACCCATCAAGATATTGAAATAAAAGGGTAAAATAGGAGATCGCCGCCGAGCGCGTGACCCCACCGGCGGCGCTTTTTGCCGGGCCGCCCGGGGTCGATAGGTCGTCCCTGCCGCCCCTCGCGCCGAGGGCCGTTTGGCGGGGTTGGCCAACTGGCGCCGCTCTTGCGCCCCTGAATCCGAGCTTATCGGGACCCCAAAGGGACCACATTGAAAATGCTGATGAAATTCCGGCCCTACGCGCGAGCGTTCACCAGACTACCGGCAGATTTGGCCGGGTCACGCGTCAGCCTTTGCCGGGCGGAGGGTTAAGAGATGTCCCTGACCGTCGCCCTGAAGACCGCAGCGTCGGGTCTGCAAGCCGCCCAGGGTGGCTTGCGGACGACCTCCGACAACATCGCCAACGTCAACACCTCCGGCTACGTCCGCAAGACCATCGACCAGAAGCCTCTGGTGGTCGGCGGGATGGGGATGGGCGTCGAGATCTCCGGCGTCAAACGGATCACCGACCAGTACCTGCAACTGGCCACCCTGTCGGCCACCTCGGACGCCGCGCGCTGGGGCACGGTGTCGGACTATCTGGACAACGCCCAGAGCCTGTTCGGCGACCCCTCCAGCAGCAACTTCTTCTTCTCGCGCATGGACAGCATCTACGCCGCCTTCTCCGCGGCGGCCGATGACCCGTCCTCCAGCCTGCTGCGCAGCCAGGCCATCGGCAATGTCGGCGACTTCCTGAGCGAAGCCAGCCGCATCACCACCCATATCAATGAACTGGGCAAGACGGTGGACGCCCAGGCCAAGGCCGACATCGACCGGGCCAACGACCTGCTGGAGCAGATCAACCGCCTGAACTCCGACATCAGCCGCGCCAACCTGGCCAATGCCGACGCCTCGGGTTCGGCCAACATCCAGAGCCAGCTCATCGACGAGCTCGCCAACCTGATGAACGTGCAGATCCAGCAGCGGAACCAGGGCGGGGTCAACATTCGGTCGGCGGAGGGCTTCATGCTGGCCGGGGATGCAGCCGCCAAGCTCAGCTACAACCGCACCGACACCACTACCTCCTATATCGCCATAGAGCCCACCGGCGGGGTCGGCCAGGTCCAGCCGATCACCATCACCAGCGGCGACCTGCGCGGCCTGATGGATCTGCGCGACGACACCCTGCCGGGCCTGGCCGACCAGCTCGGCGAATTCGTCAGCCGGATGACCGAGCAGATCAACGCCGCGCACAACGCCAACTCCTCGGTGCCGGCCCCCAAGGTCATGACCGGCCGCGACACCGGCCTGGACCTGCCCACCGCCGTGGCCGGCTTCACCGGTCAGGCCACCATCGCCATCGTCGACGCCGCCGGCGTCGTGCAGAACACGGTGGCCATCGACTTCGACGCCCAGACCATGAATCCCGGCGGTCCGTTCACGGGGGACTTCAAGGCCGACCTCAACGCGGCCCTGGGCGGCGCGGCCACCGCCGACTTCGTCAATGGCAAGCTCAGCCTGACGGCCGGCGCCGGCCTGGGGATCGCCATCGACGAGGGGACGTCGATGAAGGCCGGCCGAGCCTTCTCGCACTTCTTCGGTCTGAACGACATGATCCGCTCGACCGGGGTCACCAACTACGACACCGGCCTGAAGGTCACCGACCAGCACGGCTTCAATCCCGGCGACGTCATCACGCTCAGCCTGGCCCAGGCCGACGGCCGTCCGATCCGCGACATCAGCATCACCGTGCCGCCGGCCGGCTCCATGCAGGACCTGCTCAACGCCATGAACTCCAGCGCCTCGGGCGTCGGGCTCTATGGCGCCTTCAGCCTGGATTCGAACGGCAAGATGTCCTTCGGCAGCAACAGCACGCTGGACATCCAGGTCTCGGTCACCAAGGACCAGACCCAGCACGGCCTCGGCGGGGTCTCCATCAGCCAGCTCTTCGGCCTGGGGACCGGCGAACGCTCCCCGCGCGCCGGCCGCTTCAGCGTCGATGCCGGGCTCAACGCCAATCCGATGAAGCTGGCGCTCGGCAAGCTCGACCTGTCCCTCACGCCGCCGGCCGCGTCGCTGCGTCCCGGGGACGGCCGCGGCGCCCTGAGCCTCGCCATGGCCGGGGACGTCACCACCGCCTTCAGCGCGGCGGGCGAGCTCGGGGCGGTGAATATGACCGTCTCGCGCTACGCCGCGGAATTCGGCGGCTCCATCGGCCGCCGCGCCCAGGCCGCCGACACCCGCAAGCAGTCGGCCGACTCCGTGGCCACCGAGGCCACGGCCCGCCGGCAGTCGGTGGAAGGGGTCAATCTCGACGAGGAGCTCGTGCGCCTCACCACCTATCAACAGGCGTTCAACGCCTCGGCCCGCATGATCCAGGCGGCCAAGGAACTGTTCGACGTCCTGACCAACATGATCTGAGCCCAGGCGAAATCATATGAATCGCGTCTCGACCACAGGCAACTACAGCGCCGTCCTCGCCAACATCCAGTCCGCCCAGCAGCGGCAGATGGAGGCCGGCAACCGGGTCGCCACCCAGAAGAAGGGGGCCGACCTCAAGGCCTTCTCGCGCAGCGCCGAGATGCTGACGGCGATGAAGTCCATCGACGCGCGCCTCTCCGGCTATCTCGAGCAAAACAAGCTGATCACCGACAAGCTGACCACCCAGGACTTCGCCCTCAGCCAGGTTTCGAACTCCGCCGCCAGCACCCGCGAAACCATCGCCCAGGCCCTGGCCAGCGGCCGGGCCGACACCCTGATCCAGGACGTCCAGGGCTTCTTCCGCAACGCGGTCGACGGCCTGAACGCCCGCTACGGCGGCAAGTACGTCTTCGCCGGCGGCCAGATCGACACCCTGCCGGTCTCCGCCACCGCGCTCAGCGACCTGACCGCCCCGGCCACCGTGATCTCCGACTTCTTCCACAACGACCAGTTCATCACCGATGCCAAGGTCGACGACTCCACCACCGTCACCACCGGCCTGCTGGCCGACAAGCTGGGGACCGACCTGATGACGGCGTTCAAGGACTTCCAGACTTTCCAAGAGGGGGTCGACGGCCCCTTCCAGGGCAACCTGACCGACAACCAGCGCATCTATCTGGAGGGAATCCTGACCACCTGGGACACCATCGGCAAGGACCTGATCAACAACACCGCCAAGAACGGCATGGTCCAGACCCGGGTGACCTCGGTGAAGAACGACCTGAACAACCGTCAGAATAGCTTGGCCGGCATGATCGGGGACATCACCGACGCCGACCCGGCCGAGGCGGCCACGGCGCTGCAACAGGCCGGGGTCGCCGTGCAGGCGGCCGCCCAGGTCTTCCTGTCGTTGCAGAATTCGTCGCTGCTCAACGTCCTGAGATAGAGCGGGCGCACACCCCATCCGCTCGTCCCGGCGAAGGCCGGGATCCAGATTCATCGCCCGCTTTCAGGACATCGGTCACAGACCGGGACTTACGACCTGGGTCCCGGCCTTCGCCGGGATGAGCGGGTCTTTACAGCGAGAACTCGCCGCCCACCCGGCCCACCAGCCGTTCGCCGATCCAGACCTCGACGGCGAATTGATCCGCGCGCATCTCGGTGGCCTCCTTCAGGGCCGTGATGTCGTCCGGGAAGGGCGCCTCGCACGTTGCCGCGACGCGTTCTTCAGGGTTCAGGACATATAACCGGTACTGCTTCATCGGGGCTCCACCATTTGAGAGGCGGCGTAGACTCACTTAGCGAAGTGTCTCTTGATCACCCTGCGGTGTTGGTTACTTCGCGGTGATTAACCTATCTTACACCACTCGCCCCTCGCGCGATATCACCCTTTCGCGACGACTTGGGCTCCCCTTGCCGACACTTGCGACCAGGTCGCGATCTCGCAAAACCCCGTGTGACCCGCTACATAGGGGGCCATGAACGCCCCCGTCCTCTTCGCCGACCACGCCGTGGAAGCCGCCCGCGCCGCCGTCGGCCTGCCTGTGGGCGCGCGCGTGGTGGCCGCCATGTCCGGCGGCGTGGACTCCACCGTCACCGCCGCCCTGCTGGCCCGGGCCGGCTACGATGTGGTGGGCGTGACCCTGCAGCTCTACGACCACGGGGCGGCGATCCAGAAGAAGGGCGCCTGCTGCGCCGGTCAGGATATCCACGACGCCCGCTCGGCCGCCGAGGCCATCGGCATCCCGCACTACGTCCTCGACTATGAGAGCCGCTTCAAGGAACAGGTGATCGAGGAGTTCGCCGACGCCTATCTGCGGGGCGAGACGCCGGTCCCCTGCATCCGCTGCAATCAGACGGTGAAGTTCCGCGACCTGCTGGATGTGGCCCGCGATCTGGGCGCGCAAGCCATGGCCACGGGCCATTATGTCCGCCGCGAGGTCGGCCCGGCCGGCGCGCAGCTGCGCCGCGCCGCCGATCCGGCCCGGGACCAGAGCTATTTCCTGTTCGCCACGACGGCCGAGCAGCTGGACTATCTGCGCTTCCCCCTCGGCGCCCTGCACAAGAGCGAGGTGCGCCGCGCCGCCGCGGAACTCGGCCTGGCAATCGCCGAGAAGCCCGACAGCCAGGACATCTGTTTCGTGCCGGAAGGCCGCTACACCACGGTGATCGACCGCCTGCGCCCGCAGGGCGCGGAGGCGGGCGACATCGTCCACCTGGACGGCCGCGTCCTGGGGCGTCACGAGGGCGTCACCCGCTATACCGTCGGCCAGCGCCGGGGGTTGAACGTGGCCGTCGGCGATCCCCTGTTCGTGGTGAAGATCGACGCCGACGCCCGCGCGGTGATCGTCGGACCGCGCGAGGCCCTGCTGACCGCCGGCTGCGCCTTGAAGGAAACCAACTGGCTGGGCGACCAGGCCACCATCGAGGCCGCCTGCCAGGCCGCCCTGCCGGTCCTCGCCCGGGTCCGCTCCACCGCCGAGCCCCTGCCGGCCCATCTGTCCCTGAGGGACGGCGTGATCAGCGTGGTGTTCGACGCGCCCGAGCACGGCGTCTCGCCGGGCCAGGCCTGCGTCCTCTATGACCCCGAGGTTCCCGACCGCGTGCTGGGCGGCGGCTTCATCGAGAAGACCTTCGAGGTCTGAGCCCACCGCCCCTCCCCATGGCCGGGTGGGAGGGATATATGCAGATCATGACCCAGACCTCCGATCCCGTCGTCATCGCATCCTACGCCCGCACGCCCATGGGCGGCTTCCAGGGCGACCTCTCGCCCGTCAAGGCCACAGCGCTCGGCGCCGCCGCCGTCCGCGCGGCGGTGGAGCGGGCCGGGGTCGATCCCCAGGCTGTGGAACAGATCATCATGGGCTGCGTCCTGCCCGGCGGCCTTGGCCAGGCGCCGGCCCGCCAGGCGGGCCTGGGCGGCGGCCTGCCGCTGTCGGTGGAGGCCACGACGGTCAACAAGATGTGCGGCTCGGGCATGCAGGCCGCGATGCTGGCCCATGACGCCCTGGCCGCCGGCTCCGCCGACATCATCATCGCCGGCGGCATGGAGAGCATGTCCAACGCCCCCTATCTGCTGGCCAAGCACCGCGGCGGCGCCCGCATCGGCCACGATGTGGTGTCGGACTCCATGTACCTGGACGGGCTGGAGGACGCCTACGAGCCCGGCCGCCTGATGGGCTCCTTCGCCGAGGAGTCGGCCAAGACCTACCAGTTCACCCGTCAGGCCATGGACGACTACGCCATCGAGAGCCTGGCGCGGGCCAGGCGCGCCACCGAGACAGGCGCCTTCGCCCGCGAGATCGTCCCCGTCGAGGTGGTCAGCCGCAAGGGCGTGGTGCTGATCGAGGCCGACGAACAACCGATGAAGGCCGACCCGGCCAAGATCCCGACGCTCAAGCCCGCCTTCGCCAAGGACGGGGCCATCACCGCGGCCAATTCCAGCTCCATCAGCGACGGGGCCGCGGCCCTGGTGATGACCCGGGCGTCGGTCGCCCGCCGGCTGGGGATGAAGATCGTCGCCCGTGTGGCGGGCCATGCCGGTCACGCCCATGAGCCGGGCCTGTTCACCACCGCCCCGGTCCCGGCGATGCGGAAGGTGCTGAAAAAGGCCGGCTGGTCGGTGGCCGACGTCGACCTGTGGGAGGTCAACGAGGCTTTCGCCGTGGTGGCCATGATCGCCGAGCAGGAGTTGGGCCTGGATCGCGCCAAGCTGAACGTCAACGGCGGCGCCTGCGCGCTCGGCCACCCAATCGGCGCCAGCGGGGCGCGGATCCTGGCGACCCTGCTCTCGGCCCTGGAGGCCCGCGGCGGCAAGCGTGGCGTCGCCAGCCTCTGCATCGGCGGCGGCGAGGCCACGGCGGTGGCGGTGGAGCTCATTTGAAACGCCGCGCATCCCGGCCTTCGCCGGGCTGACCGATTGAAGGGCTACGGCGCCGTCGGCGCCGCCGCCATGTCCAGCATGTTGATCTTCACGCCGCCCGGCAGGGCCATGTCGCCGGGCTTGAAGCCCTCGGGGCAGGCGCCCTGCCAGGCCGCCTCGATGGTCAGCTTGCGCAGGCCGTTCATCTGCGGCGCGGCGGCGCCGACGGTCGAGCTCTCGGCCTGGATCAGGTACTTGGAATTGAAGTCGCCCGTCGCCGTGCCGCTGGTGGTGGTCTTGCCGCCCGAGCCCATGTCGCAGATCGAGCTGAACTGGTAGCCTCCGGCCACGCGGGCGGAGAAGATGTTCTTCTCGCACATGTCCCGGGTCGCCTGGGCGCCCCAGAAACTCATCTTCGCGTCGGTGGTCTCGTCCAGGCAGACGCGGCTGACCTGTACGAAGTCGCCGGTGGCGACCCGCTGCTCCCAGAGGCCCGGCTTGCGCTTGGGCGGGGTCTGGGAGGGGACGAAGGCCGGGGCGGCGGTCTGCCCCTCGCTCTTCTCGGCGGGCTTGTTACAGGCGCTCAGTCCCAGCACGGCCACGGCGGCCAATCCCACGGTCCAACGCATCGCTCTCTCCCGCTCACGAATTCGCGAACGCTAGAGCCTTTTAGGGTCACGTGAAAAGTGACCCGTTGAAAAAGGCTCTAATTTCAAAGAAGTGAGAGCGCGCCGGACGGGCGAACCGGCTTCCACTTCGCCCTGGCGCGCTCGAGCGGGATCGATCCGGCGCGCGAGCGGGTTATGATGGCGCCATGACCGAGCTTCGCGACACCGGCGACCGCTACGAGATGGACGAGCAGGGCCAGACCTCCTGGGCCGACTATCGTCTGAGCGGGGATCGCCTCTATCTCGACCACGTGGAAAGTCCGCCGGCCCTGCGGGGGACCGGCGCCGCCGGCCGCCTGATGGCCGCGCTCAGCGCCGACGTCCGCGCCAAGGGGCTGAAGATCACACCGATCTGCGGCTATGCGGCGGCGTGGCTGCGCCGCAGCAAAGAGTTCGGCGACCTGGTGGGCTAGGGCGTGACGAGGAGGGGCTGGGAACCCCCTTTCCAACCGGGATTCCGCGCCTGTTCGCCCAGCCGACCACCAGCGCGTGCATTCGGTGACGCTTGGTTTCGCGCGCCCGGAGACGCAACCCGGACCTTGAGGCGAATCGCCGCAAGAGGGGCTTCGCGCGCCCCATGTCGACCATCCGACCTAGGTTAGGCGACCGGTCGTCCCCAGGTTTCGTGCATGCCCCAGTTCGCCAGTCCCGCCTTCAGCCCGTCGAATCCCGTCGGACCGCCGTTCGGCATGACCGGCGACGAGCCGGTGTTCACCCGCGCCGCGGAGCTGGCCGACGCCCTGTTCGGCAAGGTCGGGGTCAGCTTGATGATCGCCCGCGATGAGGGCGTCTGGCGAAGCCACGATCCCGAAGGGCGAACCCCCGCCGCCGACCCGCTGGGCGACCGCGTCCGGGCGACCGGGAAGTGCGTCTGGGTCGAGGACGCCCGCCTGGATCCGGAAATGGCGGCCTATCCCCTGGTCAGCGGCCCGCCCCACTATCGCTTCTGCGCCGGCGCGCCCGTGCGGCTGTCGGACGGGGAGGTGATCGGCGTCCTCGCCGTGGTCGGGACCGAGACCCGTCCCCATGACGCGGGGCTGGCGGCCAATCTGGACAACCTGGCCGGGGTCATCGCCGACGCCTGCGAGCAGGCCCGCGCCCAGCAGATGCTGGTGGAGGGCAAGTCCGCCCTGCGCCAGAGCCAGACCCATCTCACCGCCATGGTGGAGACCGCCCCGGCGGCCATCATGATGACCGACCGCGATATGCGGCTGCTCCAGGTCAGCCGGCGCTTCCTGCAGGAGAGCGGCATGGCGGCGCCCGACATCCTCGGCCGCCAGATCGCCGACTTCAATCCGTCGCTGTTCACGCGCCTGCGCCTCGCCCACGACCGCTGCCTGGCCGGCGAGACCCTGAGGATCGACCGGGTCCGCCTCATCGCCCCCGATGGCCTGGCCAAGTGGGTCTGCCTGGAGATGACCCCCTGGCGGGACGAGGCGGGCGAGATCGGCGGGGTGGTGAGCGCGGCCCTGGAGGTCACCGACCTGGTCCGCGCCGTGGAGACCGCCGAGCGCTCCGAGCAGCGCCTGCAGGTGGCCGCCCAGATCGCCGAACTGCATGTCTGGGAACTGGACTACCAGCACAGGACCCTGGTCCAGGACGAGGGCATGGCCAAGATCTTCGGCCGCGTCCTGACCTTCGAGGAGCTGGCGGCCGACACCAGCTCGACAATCCATCCCGAGGACCGGGCCCTGATCGCCGCGCCCTGGGCCCGGGCGGTGGAGAAGGACGAACCCTATTTCCCCGAGTACCGCGTCGCCCGCGAGGACGGGAAGGAGGTCTGGGTCGCCTGCACCGTCAAGCTGGTGCGCGACGAGACCGGCGCGCCCCTGCGGCTGCTGGGCGCCCTGCAGAACATCACCGCCCGCAAACAGGCCGAGGCCGCCCTGGTCCAGGCCAAGGAGGAGGCCGAGGCCGCCAACCGCGCCAAGTCCACCTTCCTGGCCACCATGAGCCACGAGATCCGCACGCCCCTGAACGGGGTGCTGGGCATGGCCCAGGCCATGGCCCGCGATGAGCTCTCGCCGGTGCAGCGCGACCGCCTGGACGTGGTGCGCCAGTCGGGAGAGACCCTGCTGGCCATCCTCAACGACGTGCTGGATCTCTCCAAGATCGAGGCCGGCAAGCTGGAGCTGGAGGTGGCGGCCTTCGACCTGGAGGAGCTGGCGCTGGGGGCGCACGCGGCCTTCACCGCCATCGCCAACAAGAAGGGCCTGTCCTTCAACCTGGTGGTGGAGCCGGAGGCGCGGGGCGCCTATCTCGGCGACTCCACCCGCCTGCGCCAGGTGATCTACAACCTGGTCTCCAACGCGCTGAAGTTCACCCCGTCCGGCGAGGTCAGGGTGCGGCTGGCCCGGGATGGCGGCGACCTCTGCGTCGAGGTCTCCGACACCGGTGTCGGCATGAGCCCCGACCAGCTCGACCGGCTGTTCCGCAAGTTCGAGCAGGCCGACGCCTCCACCACGCGGCGCTACGGCGGCACCGGTCTGGGCCTGGCCATCTGCCGGGAGCTCTGCGAGCTGATGGGCGGGGCGATCGGCGCCGTCAGCGTGGAGGGGGAGGGGACCACCTTCATCGCCCGCCTGCCCATGGCGCCGGCGCAGGCGGGATCGGTCCAGGGGCCGGCCGCGGCCGAGGCCGAGCCGGAAACCCTGCCGCCCCTGCGGGTGCTGGCGGCGGAGGACAACATCATCAACCAGCTGGTGCTGCAGACCCTGCTGCACCAGGCGGGCATAGAGCCGGTGATGGTCTCCGACGGGGCCCAGGCGGTGGAGGCCTGGCGCGCGGGCGCCTGGGACGTGATCCTGATGGACGTGCAGATGCCGGTGATGGACGGTCCCACCGCGACGCGGAAAATCCGCGACGAGGAGGCCAGGCTGGGGCGGCCGCGCACCCCGATCGTGGCGCTCACGGCCAACGCCATGGCCCACCAGGTGGCGGAATATATCGGCGCCGGGATGGACGACTTCGTCCCCAAGCCCCTGGAGGCGGCCCTGCTCTTCGCGGCCCTGGAGCGGACGCTCGAGGCGGCCTAGAGCGTGACAGCCTGAAGTGGCTGCCGGTTCAGGCGCCCGTCACGCTCTAAACATAGGAGGGCGAGCCTGTTTATCCGTTTCGGATGAGTCCATCTGAAACGGACAGGCTCTAGCGGCCCTGGGAGGACTGGCTGAGGCCCTGGCCGAAGGCCACGGGCTGGGAGGCGGCGACCATGGTCCCGGCCATGGCCACCACGGTCATGACCGCGGCGGCGAAGGCGGCGATCAGCACGCGCGAATAGGTGTCGGTCATCGGTTCAATCCCCAGCTCGGCCGCCGGGGAGCCCCAGCACGAGGCCTAACGCCGGACCTGGGAATTGGATGCGGTCAGGACCGCGCGACGATGGCCATCAGGGCCTGGACCTTGGTGTCGGTCTCGCTGGCGAAGCGGCGGGCCAGTTCGCGCACCCCGTTGGGATAGACGTCGCCGCCCTCGCCGATCTCGGCGGCCAGGCGTTCGACCTCCAGCAGGGCGTCCTTCAGGGCGTCGATGTGGCCGCGGGCCAGCGCCTTGGCCTCCGACTGCAGCCGGCGGATCTGCTCGGCCAGGGTCTCGGGCTTGGGCTCGGGGGCCTTCTTGACCGGCGCCGGCGCTGGCGCCTGCAGGGCCACGACGTTCATGGCCTCGGCTTCCACCAGGCGGGGACGGGTACGCGCGACACGACTGACCATGGTTTTCGCTCCAAACCGGGACGTTCGGGCAGCGATGTGCAGAAGCGGCGCCAGATGGCCTCGGCCGCCCCTTGATTGGCCTAGCGTCACCGGCGCATCTTTCGGCCCAATCACAATCTGGGAGGTTTCCATGGGCCCGTTCAAGCTCCTCATCGACGGCCAGCTGGTGGACGGCGAGACCACCATGTCGGTGATCAATCCGGCCACCGAGACCGAGCTGGCGGTCTGCGCCCGGGCCTCCAAGGCCCAGCTGGACCAGGCTGTGGCCGCCGCCAAGCGCGCCTTCCCCGCCTGGCGCGACACCCCCATCGACGAACGCCGCAAGGCCCTGGTCGCCATGGCCGACGCCATCCAGGGCGACCTGCAGAACCTCGCCCGGCTGTTGACCCAGGAACAGGGCAAGCCGCTGGCCGACGCCATGGGCGAGGTGTTCGGGGCCGCGGCCTTCTTCCGCTATTTCGCCAGCCTGGACCTGCCGGAGAAGGTGATCGAGGACAGCGAGACGCGCCGCGTGGTCAGCCGCCGCCGCCCGCTGGGCGTGGTGGGGGCCATCGTGCCGTGGAACTTCCCGCTGATCCTGATGGCCTTCAAGGTCCCCGCCGCCCTGCTGGCCGGCAATACGGTGATCCTCAAGCCCGCGGCCACGACGCCCCTCTCCACTCTGCGCATCGCCGAGCTGGTGAAGGACCTGCTGCCGCCCGGCGTGCTCAACGTCATCGCCGACGCCAACGACCTGGGCGCCGCCATCACCGCCCATCCCGACATCCGCAAGGTCTCCTTCACCGGCTCCACCGAGACGGGCAAGAAGGTGATGGCCGGCGCCGCCGAGGCGCTGAAGCGGGTCACCCTGGAGCTGGGGGGCAATGACGCCGCCATCGTGCTGGAGGACAACGACCCCAAGGCGGCGGCGGGCAAGATCTTCGCCGGCGCCTTCCAGAACTCCGGCCAGGTCTGCATCGCCATCAAGCGGGCCTATGTCCACGAGAGCATCTACGACGCCATGTGCGACGAGCTGGCCAAGCTGGCCGACGCCGCCGTGGTGGGCGACGGCCTGGAGCAGGGCACCACCATGGGCCCGCTGCAGAACAAGACCCAGTTCGAGAAGGTGCTGGGGATCATCGCCGAGGCCAAGACCCAGGGCAAAGTCATCGCCGGCGGCGAGCGCGCGGAGGGCAAGGGCTACTTCATCCGCCCCACCATCGTGCGCGACATCACCGACGGCACCCGCCTGGTGGACGAGGAGCAGTTCGGCCCGGTCCTGCCGGTGATCAAGATCCGCGACGGCGAGGACGCGCTCGCCCGCGCCAACAACTCCTCCTACGGCCTGGGGGGCTCGGTCTGGAGCAAGGACCTCGACAAGGCCATGGACCTGGCCGGCCGCATGGACACAGGCACGGTCTGGATCAACAAACACGCCGACCTCGCCCCCAACATCCCCTTCGGCGGCGCCAAGCTGTCGGGCGTGGGGACGGAGCTGGGCGAAGAAGGCCTGGCCGAGTTCACCCAGATGCACGTGATCAACATGGCGAAGGCGTAGGGGCGGCCACCCCCAACCTCACCGCCCGTCATCCTAGGCCTTGTGCCTAGGACCCCTCTGTCCGCGCCACGGCGGTCCAGAACGCAACGGGGCCTCTGCGCATCATCCGGCGGCTCAGCAACAGCCGAGAAAGGGGTCCTAGGCACAAGGCCTAGGATGACGAAGGTGGGGGTGGGGAGCGCCGCTAGATGATCCCCGCATAAAGGTCGTCCCAATGCGGGTTTTCCCGCTCGATCAGGTTGATCTTCCAATCTCGTGGCCAACGCTTCAACGACTTCTCCCGCTGGATGGCGTTTGTCATGAGTTCGAAGGGCTCGTACCAAACGAGGCGCTTGAGGGCGTAGGTCTTGGTGAAGCCGGGATAGATGCTTTCCCGGTGCTCGTAGATGCGGCGAGTGAGCTTGTTGGTGACGCCGATATAGAGCGTCCCGCGCATCCGGTCGGTCATGATGTAGACGGCGATATAGGCGTCGCGCCGCATCTCACCCCCCCGTCATCCTAGGCCTTGTGCCTAGGACCCCTCTGTCTGCGCCTCGGCGCTAAAGAACATAACGGGAACTCTAAGCATCATCCTGCGGCTCAGCAACACTGAGAGAGGGGTCCTAGGCACAAGGCCTAGGATGACGGGGCTGGGGGATGGCGGGGTATGAGCGGCGGAGGTGCTCGCCCTTGCCCCCGCCGCCGCAACCTATACGGTCGAGCTGCAGCTCAGGGAGACCAACCATGCGCGCGCAAATCCTCGCGGCCGCAGCGATCCTGGCGCTCGCCGCCCAGGCCCAGGCCCAGCCGCAGCCGGGCCAGACGGTCGCCGCCATCCCCTACACCACCTGCGACGGCTCCCGCTGGCGCGCCAGTTGGCAGGGCGACAACTTCTTCCACCAGCCGGAGCAGGGCGCGGGCCACGCCGACGACCAAATCGACTACCGCACCTGGGGCGGCGAGTGCTGGTCGGCCAAGTGGATCGGCGGCCGCTTCTTCCACAGCCCCAAGGGCGGCGGCGCCGGCCACCCCGACACCATCCTCAACTTCACCGACTGGGACGGCGTCGCCTGGACCACGGAGCGCGTGGGCGGCGGCTGGCGCGTCACGCGGCGGTAGCTCTCAAGCTGTCATCACCAACAACGGTGTCATCCCCACGGGGCGCCATCCCCACGGGTGTCATCCCGCATGGAGCGCCGCAGGCGCGGAAGTGCGGGACCTAAACGCGCGGGGCGTGCCGGAGAAATCGGCGCTTCTGGGTCCCGGTCTTCGCTGCGCGAAACCGGGATGACACTTGAGGTGAGGCGCGCCATCGTCACGGCTCACCAAGGACCCCGCCCCATGCGCCCGATCCTGCTCGCCGCCGTTCTGGCCCTGGCCGCCGTCCCCGCCGCCGCCCAGACGGTCTCGACGAAACTCCCCCCCGCCGTCGTCTCCGAGCCCGCCCCCGACGCCAGGGCCAAGGCCCGCATGGAGGTGATCCACGTGCCCGTCGGCGGGGTGGCGATCAACGGCTTGGTCTATACTGCGCAAGGGCCGGGGCCGCACCCGACCCTGGTCATCCTCCACGGCCTGCCGGGCAACGAGAAGAACCTCGACCTGGCCCAGGCCGTGCGCCGCGCCGGCTGGAACGCGGTGACCTTCAACTATCGTGGCTCCTGGGGCAGCCCGGGGCCCTTCAGCTTCGGCCAGAACCTGATCGATGCGAAGTTCGTGCTGGCCTATCTGCGCGACCCGGCCAACGCCACGAAACTCGGCGTCGACCCCAAGCGCATCGCCATCGCCGGCCACAGCATGGGCGGCTGGGTGACGGCCGAGACCGCCGCCAAGGACCCGGCCCTGCTGGGCGCCATCCTGATCTCGGCGGCCGACATGGGCCAGCGCGGCGTGTCGGGCAAGGCGGCGCCCGCCATCCTCGCCGCCGCCATGGACGCCAACCGCGAGACCCTGGCCGGCGCCACGGGCCAGAGCATGGCCGAGGAACTGATCGCCGGCGGCGAGGCCTGGCGGCTGGAGCAGCTCGGCCCCGGCCTGAAGACCACCCGCCTCCTGGTCCTCCACAGCGACGACGGCTTGGCCCCCGACGCCGAGCGCCTGATCGCCGCGATCCATGCGGCGGGCGGGACCAGGGTGCAGGACTTCCACGTGGCGACGGACCACGGCTGGTCGGACAAGCGGCTGACGCTCCAGGCGCTGGTGATCAACTGGTTGGCGGGGTTGTAGGGGCGTTGCCCAGTCCACTGTCGTGCCGACGGTTGCGTTAACGAGACTACGACTCCACACTGCCCAGGTTGTCGGTATTGCTGCCGACTGGCCGAGTATGATGAGACAGCGTGGCGATCCAAGATCGACCGATAACGACACCCATCCAACGCACGTCGTTGAATCTTGCCGCCAAACGCGTAGCGGCCAAGCTCAGCGTGTTCGTTGCTGGCCCATTTATAGACAAGACCTGGACTGATGCAGAGCTGAGTGAGCAATCTGCAGCCACCCGCCTTCGGCTCGCAATCAAGACGATCGTTGAAGAAAAATTTCAGCATCAGGCAGTTTTCGGTGAGCATCGCGGTGTTAACGAGATGGCCGAAGAGCATTTCGGTTCTCAAACAAGTGCTGCAATTGCTGAAATTGCCATGCTGGGCGACTGTGACGCTGTGATAATAATTCCTGCAAGTGTTGGTTCATTTTGCGAACTCGGTGCGTGGTCAACCCGAGAAGATTTTTGTCGGAAGCTTCTTGTGATCGCAAATGAGAAGTATCGCAAAGATCAAAGTTACATAAACCTTGGAACGTTCCGGATGGCCGTAAATAATGGGGCATCTATAGCGTGGTGTGACCTTGAGAATGAAGGAGAGGTCATCGGTCACGTTGAGGCGTTTGTTCGTCGAGCGCATGACAAGGTCATGATGAGGCTCGTTAACAATGGCCGGTAGCTACCAAATCGACGATATCTTGCTGTTGCTTGCCATTAGGTTGGCTCAGCCTGGGCAGTTGTCAGATATTGTTGAGGCCTATGAGCGTCTTGAGCCGCCAGACTTAGAGGAGAGGCCCCCTAAGCCTGATGTAAAGGCCCACATTGATCGGCTAGTGGCCCAAAAATATGCATGGATGTACACCGGGCGCCGCTACATGCTTACCCGAGCGGGGGACAGATACCTCGGCGCGGCGGGCTTGCGCCTACAATTGGACGCCCGGCGGTTGTACTTGCTCAAAGAAACTCGGAAGCGTAGCCTTAGCAGGCGGAGCGACGCTCGCGATTGGCCGCTGAAGCAGCAGTCATAGGTGTTTTGGTCTGGCGTAAAGTGCTCGCGGTTAGGCTGTGGTCCCGGTTTCGGACCCAGCCGCAACCGGGACCACAGCCTAACCGCGCGCTCAAAGCAACCTTGAGGTTGGTATAACGTGTCGCTCCGCACCTACCCTCTAATCGCTCACCCTGCGTTCATCGATTTCGTCACGACGGCTCTAAGAGAGCGTGTAGCTTTTGAAAAAGTCGTGCTGCCCCCACCGCATCATGAGATGCCGCATCTTACTAGTGTGCAGGATATCGCGACGTATCTTGGAATTTCACCTGAACTCGGATGGAGTGTAATTACTTCTCCAAGGCGGAATTACCGACAATTCCCAATTAATAAGAGGTCAGGGGGTGTTCGGATAATATCCGCTCCGAGGACCTATCTTAAAGTGATGCAATGGTGGTTGCTGGACGTTGTATTATCGAACGTCGAAATTTCAGATCATGCATATGGTTTTGTGCGCGGTAGAAGTTTCGTTGATAATGCGAAGCGTCATGTGGGCGCGACGCATATTCTCAATGTAGATATTCGAGATTTTTTCCCTTCCATAAAACGAAGGATGGTTGAACAGGTATTCATTAACCTAGGTTATGAAGAACGTGCAGCTGTCGAGTTATCTCTGTTAACAACTTTCGACGACGAGCTTCCGCAAGGAGCCCCAACAAGTCCGGCGCTAGCGAACATCGTATTCCAACCATTCGATATAGCGCTTCAAACGCTCTGTGCGCCGTTCGATATTGTGTACACTAGATATGCAGATGACCTTACGTTCTCCTCAAGTGAGCGAATTCCCGATCAATTTCTAACCGAAGTCACTCGTCTGATTGGCCCTGCCTTCGTCCCAAACGAACAAAAGACCAAGTACATGGGGCCAAATCAAAGGAAAGAAGTGACGGGAGTTCAAATTGGGAAGGATGGAGTTTGTCTAAGTCGGGAAACTCTCAATGCGATGCGAGGCTGGTTTCACTCGATGAACTATGTGGACTCGCCGAGCCGTGAGGATGTTGACCGGCTGCAAGGAACTGTGGCGATGCTTCGTATGATCGGCGGGCGTGGTTCAGCCACTATCATCGGATTGGGTGATGCAGTGCTAAAAAGGCTGAAGCCGAAAAAGCATGCTGACTTTCTCTATCTGCTGGATGACCTCAAGCCGAAGTCCTCCTAGGCGAACTCAGCCCAAATCGTTTCCTCGACTGCGGCAAGCTGTATGGGGACGCCCTAGCCCCCCCTACCGCTTCCCCTTCCGGAACCGCTCGGCCGCCTCGGCCCGCGCCTCGGCCCGCACCTTCTTCACCGCCGTCCGGTCCACCGTCTCCCCCGGCGCCGTCAGCGCGTCGTTGGCGAATTCCAGGTCCATCAGCTTCAGCCGCTTGATCTCGTCGCGCAGTCTCGCGGCGGTCTCGAATTCCAGGTCGGCGGCGGCCTGGCGCATGCGGCTTTCCAGGTCGCGCAGGGTGGTCTTGAAGTTGTCGCCCATGAAGGGCTTGGAGTCCTCGGCCACGCCCACCGGCACGGTGACCCGGTCCTTCTCGTAGGGGGAGGCCAGGATGTCCTTGATGGAGGACTTGATGCTCTCGGGGGTGATGCCGTGCTCGAGGTTGTAGGCGGCCTGCTTCTCGCGGCGGCGTGAGGTCTCGGCCATGGCGCGTTCCATGGAGCCGGTGATGCGGTCGGCATAGAGGATGCACTTGCCGTCGACGTTGCGCGCCGCCCGGCCGATGGTCTGGATCAGGCTGGTCTCCGACCGCAGGAAGCCCTCCTTGTCGGCGTCGAGGATGGCGACCAGCCCGCACTCGGGGATGTCCAGGCCCTCGCGCAGCAGGTTGATGCCGATCAGGGCGTCGAAGGCGCCCAGGCGCAGGTCGCGGATGATCTCGATCCGCTCCATGGTGTCGATGTCGGAGTGCATGTAGCGGACCCGCAGGCCCTGCTCGTGCATGTACTCGGCCAGGTCCTCGGCCATCTTCTTGGTGAGCACGGTGATCAGCGAGCGGTAGCCCTTGGCCGTGGTCTCGCGCACCTCGGCGATGACGTCGTCCACCTGGCTGTGGTTGTCCTTGGAGACCGGGCGGATCTCCACCGGCGGGTCGATCAGGCCGGTGGGGCGGATCACCTGCTCGGCGAACACCCCGCCCGACTGCTCCAGCTCCCAGGCCGCGGGCGTGGCCGAGACGCAGATGGTGTCGGGCCGCATGGCGTTCCACTCCTCGAACTTGAGGGGGCGGTTGTCCAGGCACGACGGCAGGCGGAAGCCGTATTCGGCCAGGGTGAACTTGCGGCGGTAGTCGCCCCGGTACATGCCGCCGATCTGCGGCACGCTCTGGTGGCTCTCGTCGACGAACAGCAGGGCGTTGTCGGGGATGTATTCGAAGAAGGTGGGCGGCGGCTCGCCCGGCCGGCGGCCCGAGAGGTAGCGGCTGTAGTTCTCGATCCCGGCGCAGGAGCCGGTGGCGCCGATCATCTCCAGGTCGAAGGTGGTGCGCTGCTCCAGCCGCTGGGCCTCCAGCAGCTTGCCGTTGGCGATCATCCACTCCAGCCGCTCCTTCAGCTCGGCCTTGATGGAGATCATCGCCTGGTGGAGCGTCGGGCGCGGGGTCACGTGGTGGCTGTTGGCGTAGAGCTTGATGCTGGGCAGGTCGGCGGTCTTGCGGCCGGTCAGCGGGTCGAACTCGACGATGGCCTCGATCTCGTCGCCGAACAGGCTGACGCGCCAGGCGCGGTCCTCGTAGTGGGCCGGGAAGATCTCGATGGTGTCGCCGCGCCGGCGGAAGGCGCCGCGCTCGAATGACGCGTCATTGCGCTTGAACTGCAGGGCCACCAGGTCGGCGATCAGCTGCTTCTCGTCCACCCGCTGGCCGACCTCCAGCTGGATGGTCATGGTGGAGTAGGTCTCCACCGAGCCGATGCCGTAGATGCAGGAAACGCTGGCCACCACGATGACGTCGTCGCGTTCCAGGATCGCCCGGGTGGCCGAGTGGCGCATCCGGTCGATCTGCTCGTTAATCGAGCTGTCCTTCTCGATATAGGTGTCGGTCCGCGGCACATAGGCCTCGGGCTGGTAGTAGTCGTAATAGGAGACGAAGAACTCCACCGCGTTGTCGGGGAAGAAGCTCTTCATCTCCGAATAGAGCTGGGCGGCGAGGGTCTTGTTGGGCGCCAGGATCAGGGCCGGGCGCTGGGTCTGCTCGATGACCTTGGCCATGGTGAAGGTCTTGCCCGAGCCGGTGACGCCCAGCAGCACCTGGTCGTGTTCCTTGCCCTCCAGACCGGCCACCAGGTCGGCGATGGCGGTGGGCTGGTCGCCGGCCGGCTCGTACTCGCTCACCAGCTTGAACCGCTTGCCCCCCTCCGACTTCTGCGGCCGGTCGGGCCGGTGCGGGATCCAGGCCACGGGGCCCGCGGACTCGTCGTAGTCGAACACCGCCGACATGTCGGCGACGCCGGAAGCGGGGGCGGACTTCGGGGGACGAGGCATGAGGTCGAATCTAGGGTGCATGGCCCCGGAAGGCTAGGGCGCCCTGATGACAGGAGGTGTCAGCAGGCTAGCGCTTGCTCTTCCCCGCCGCGGCGATGGCGGCGTCGAGGTCGGTGAGGGAGATGACGCCGGCTTCCACCTTCACCCCGTTGACGAAGAACATCGGCGTGCCGTCCACCCCGCGGGCGATGCCGGCGTCGACCCGGGCCTCCAGGGCCGCGCGGTTGGCGGGATCGGCGACGCAGGCGGTGACCTGGGCCTCGCTGAGGCCGGCCTGCCTGGCGACGTCCAGCAGCACCGGGCGCAGCTGCTGGGTCTCGTAGATCTCCGCCTGGCGGCGGAACAGGCCGTCCACCACCTGGAAGTACCTGGCCGCCCCGGCGCAGCGGGCGGTGATGAAGCCCACGGCGGCCACATTGGCCGGCTCGGTGATGAACTCCTTCAGGACGTAGCGGACCTTGCCGGTGTCCACGTACTTGGCCTTGAAGGCCGGGAAGATTTCGTTGTTGAAGTGGGCGCAGTGGGTGCAGCTCAGGGAGGCGTACTCCTCCACCACGATCCGGGCCTTGGGCTTGCCGAGCGACAGGTCGCCGGCGGGGTAGAGGGCGGGCGCCGCGGCGGTGAGCAGCAGCAGGGCGAGCAGGGCGAGGCGCAAGGGAAGCTTCCTGGAACTGTGACCGCCCCAGGACACCGCACCCGGCTCGCCTGTCAACCGAGGCCGTTGGCGCCGGGGGCCGCGAGCCGTCATAGTGGGGAACCGGCGGACTCATTTCCCGCCGCCCAAGCCATTTCAGTCGCGTTCATTCCTGGGGACTTCATGTCGGTTTCGACCGCGGCGCAGAGCGCCGCACCGCCGCCGCGCTGGCCGGACGGCTTCTTCACGGTCAAGGACGGGACCCGCCTGCACTATGTGGAGGCCGGGGCCGGCGTGCCCGTGATCCTGATCCATGGGGCCCGCGGCAGCGCCATCGGCAACTGGTTCTCCAACGGCATCGCCCCGAAGCTGGCGGAGACCAACCGCGTCTACGCCCTGGACATGCGGGCCCACGGCCTGTCGGGTGGCGCCCGCCACAGCCACTTCAACATGGCCGACGACGTGCTGGAGTTCATGGACCAGATGGGGATCGAGAAAGCCCACATCGCCGGCTACTCCATGGGGGGCGGGGTCACCCTCCAACTCATGACCCGCGCCCCGGAACGCTTCATCAGCGCCTGCTTCCAGGGCTCGGGCGTCAGCGAAACCGCCGAGTGGAAGGACAAGGTTCCTCCCGACGTCATGGGCGAGGCGCCCGACGAGGCCGCCGCCAACGCCCAGGCCAAGGCGCGTCGCCAGGCCAAGGGCGAGGAGGTGGGCAACGACCTCGGCGACAAGATCCGCGCCAAGGTCCAGGCCGTGGCCGGGGCCGGCGCGGTGCGCAAGATGGAGGACATGGCCGGCCGCATGATGGCGACCCTGACGAAGCTGGACCTGTCGAAGATCGACTTCCCGGTCATGGCCATCAACGGAGAGTACGACCGACCCAACGCCCGCACCCACCGCCTGGCACGGGAGCTCGCGGACTTCACCAACCTGGTCCTGCCCGGCAAGGGGCACCTGAGCGCCATGATGGCCGGCTTCATTCCGGCCGAATATGTCGAGGGCTATGCCCGCTTTGTCGCCCACAACAATCCGCCGGAGGCGGGAAGGTAAAGGAATGTGACCTGGGCGAGAATTCAGGGGCCGGACGATCGGGTGAAGGTTAAGCTTGCCGGCATTCGAAAGTGTCGTGGGAAGCGCAAGGATGAACATCGCCGTCCTGGACGATGACCAGGCCCACAATGACCTGCTGGCCGCCATGCTGCGTCAGGCCGGTCATCGCTGCCATGTCTACGAAAAGCCGGCGGCCCTGCTGGCCGACCTGAGGCGACAGACCTTCGACCTGCTGATCATGGACTGGAACATGCCCGAGATGAGCGGCATCGAGGTCCTCAAGCGCCTGCCCGAGCTGCTGCCGACCACCCCGCCCGTCCTGCTGGTCACCAGCCGCTCGGTGGAGAGCGACGTGGTGGCGGGCCTGAACGCCGGCGCCGACGACTACCTGGTCAAGCCCTTCGAGCCCTCGATCCTGCTGGCCCGGGTCGCCGCCCTGCTGCGGCGGGCCTATCCGACCTCGCCCCCCACCAGCGGCGAGACCCATGAGGGCTGGACCTTCGACCCCGCCACCGAGACCGCCACCCGCGACGGCAAGACCGAGCAGCTCACCTCCAAGGAGTTCCAGCTCGCGCTCACCCTGTTCCGCAACATGTCCCGGGCGCTGAGCCGCGACTACCTGCTGGAGCGGGTCTGGGGCCACCGCGCCGACTTGGAGACCCGCACCCTCGACGCCCACATCTCGCGGCTGCGCAGCAAGCTCTCCCTGCGCCCGGCCAGCGGCTTCCGGCTTGTGACGGTCTACGGCTTCGGTTACCGGCTGGAGCGTTGCCATCCGGTCCTGGAGGACGCCCAGTGAAGGTGCTCGCCCTGCTCCTGGCCCTCGCGGTCCCCAGCGCCGCCCTGGCCCAGCAGGGACCGACCCCCGCGCCGGACGCCCGCTATGTGGTGAAGAAGGGCGACAACCTCTACGACCTGGGCCGCCGCTACTTCGCCCGCCCCGGCGACTACGAGACCGTGCGGCGCCTGAACCGCATCCCCAATCCGCGGCGCCTGCAGCCGGGCGCCACGGTGGTGGTGCCCTACCGGGTGATGCGGACGGTTCCGATCACCGCCGAGCTGGTGGCCTTCTCCGGCGCCGTGCGGATCGAGCAGGGCGGCCGGCCGGTCACGCCCCGGGTGGGCCTGCCGATCGTCGAGGGCATGACCCTGACCACCCAGGCCAACGGCTTCCTCACCGTCGAGCTCTCCGACGAGAGCCGCATGACCCTGCCCTCCAATTCCAGCGCCCGGGTCCGCCAGCTGCGGGAGGTCCCGATGACCGGCGGCCTGCTGCGGGTCTTCGACCTGGACACCGGCCGCAGCTCCACCTCGGCCACCCCGGGCGCCAATCCCGATTCCCGCTTCCAGATCCGCACCCCGCTGTCGGTGTCTGCGGTGCGCGGCACCGAGTTCCGGGTCGCGGCGCTCAGCAGCGGTCAGGCCACCACCGAGGTGCTCAAGGGCCTGGTGGGCGTCAGCGGCGCCGGCGCCGAGGTGGCCGTGGCCGAGACCTTCGGGGTCAGCGTCACCCCGGACACGGTGGGCGCCCCCACGCCGCTGCCGCCGACCCCCAGGCTCGCCCATGGCGGCCGGGCCCAGGAGGACGCGGTGGTGTCCTTCGAGATCGAACCGGTCGCCGAGGCGGTGGCCTACCGCCTGCAACTGGCCAACGACGCGGGCTTCATCGACACCTTCGCCGAGACCAGGACCGACAAGACCGTGGTCACCTTCGAGGGAGTGCCGGACGGCGCCTATTTCGTCCGCGCCACCGCCATCGACGCCCTGGGCCTGGAGGGGGCGGCCTCCAACTACGCCTTCGAGCGCGATCTCAACATCCTGGAGCCCGGCCAGGCCGCGGCCGAAAAGTCCGGCAAGCTGCGCCAGTACCTATTCCGGTGGACTGCCACCGGCCAGGGTGCGCGCACCTACCGCTTCCAGCTGTTCGGCGAGGCGCAGGCGCGCACGGCCCTGGTGGATCAGCCGGGACTGGAGGAGCCGCAGGTGGTGCTCACCGACCTGCCGCCGGGCGCCTATTTCTGGCGGGTGACCGCGACCCGGCTGAACCGCGGCAAGATCTCCGAGAAGGTCGGCGGCCTGCAAGAACTCGACGTCGGGCGATAGCCCATGCCGGAGCCCGGGCGATCGCCGGCCTTCCGACGACTGCTGCTGGAGTGGCTGCTGGTGGCCGTCCTGGCCACCCCTGCGGCCGGGGTCGCCAGCTGGAACGGCCTGCTGGCCCGCGCCGACGGGGCGGTCTACGACGCCCTGGCCCTGCTCAATGGCCGACCCGCCGATCCCGACCTCATCATCGTGGCCATCGACGACCGCAGCCTGGCCGAACTCGGCCGCTGGCCCTGGCCGCGCGCCCGGCACGCCGAGCTGCTGAGGGTCCTTGCGCCCATGCGCCCGAAGGCGGTGATCTACGACGTCCTGTTCACCGAGCCAGATCCCGCGGACGCCGACCTGGCCAAGGCGATGGGGCAGGCGGGCCGGGTCTATCTGCCGGTCCTGGTGGCGCCGGGGCTCAATGGCGCGCGCTTCGAGCACGTCCCGCCCACGGCGCTCCTGGCCCAGGCCGCCGTGGGTTTGGGGCATGTGATCATCCGCGCCGACGCCGACGGGGTCGTGCGCCGCCGCGACCGCTGCGCCGCCCCGACGCCCCGGCCCCTCGCCGAGGTGGTCCTCGGGCTGGAGATCCCGCCGCCGCCGGCGGATGGCGCCCCCTGCGTCGGCGAGCTGATCCCCTTCGCCGGCCCGCCGGGCGCCTATCGGACGGTGAGCTTCGGCAGCGTGCTGCGGGGCGAGGTTCCGGCGGAGTTCTTCACCGGCCGCCGGGTGCTGGTGGGCGCCACGGCGCTCGGCATGACCGACCACTTCCAGACCCCGATGGACAGGCTGGGCGGCGGCATGTCGGGGGTGGAGCTGCAGGCCAACATCCTGGACGCCCTGGGCAACGGCGCGGTCCGGAGCGAGGCGGGGCGTCCCTGGCGCCTGGTCCTGGCGATCCTGCCGCTCTGGATCCTGATGGCCGGCTTTCTGGCGCTCAAACCCGCGCAGAACCTCGGCCTGGCCATCGGCCTGGGCGCCGCCGTCCTAGCCCTCAGCCTCGGCCTGTTCGGCCTGTCCCACCTCTGGCTGTCGCCGGTGACGACGCTGGCCATCCTGCTGCTGGTCTTCCCGGTCTGGGGCTGGCGGCGGCTGGCCATGGCCAGCGACTTCTTGAAAGCCGAGTTCGAGCGGCTCGGCGGCCGCCTGGAGGCGCCGGTGGCCCAAGCGCCGATGGCTCACGGGCCCGTCGCCGACGTGGTGGCCAGCCAGGCCCGCGCGCTGAGCGGCGCCATCTCGCGGATGGACGCCCTGCGGCGCTTCGCCGACGACATCCTCGCCAGCCTGCCCGACGCCACCCTGGTGACCGATGCGCGGGGCGTCGTCATCCAGGCCAACGCCCCGGCCCACGCCCTGCTGGGGGAGGACTTGGTGGGCGCCCGCCTCATCGACCTGTTGCGGCGGCTGGAGCCGGTGGCGCTGGAGGCCGAGGACCTGACCGGACCCCACGCCCGGCCCCTGGCCCTGCGGGACGGCCGCACCCTGCTGCTGCACACCGCGTCGCGCCGGGGCGAGGGGGAGGGGCCGGCCGGGGAGGTGATCGGCCTGGCCGACGTCACCGAGCTGATGGCCACCGCCCGCCAGCGCGAGCAGGCCCTGCAGCTGCTGACCCACGACATGCGCTCGCCCCAGACCTCGATCCTGGCCCTGCTGCAGCAGTCTCCGGGCCTGGAACCCACCGTCGTCGGCCGCATCGCCGCCAACGCCCGCCGCACCCTGGCCCTGGCCGACGGCTTCGTGCAGTTCGCCCGGGCCGAGGCCGCCGCCCTCAGCCGCGAACCGGTGGACCTGGCCGACGTGGTCTGCGAGATGGCCGACGAGCTCTGGCCGCAGGCCCAGCAGAAGAAGGTGACCTTCGTCCAGGCGGGCTGCGACGAGCCCGCCTTCACCCTCGGCGAACGCTCCCTGCTGGCGCGGGCCTTCGCCAACCTGTTCGAGAATGCGGTGAAGTACAGCCCGGCGGGGGCGGTGATCGCCATCGCGCTCACCCGCGAGGCGGGGCGGATCGTGGTCTCGGTGACCGATCAGGGGCCCGGACTGACGCCCGATGAGGCCGCCGCCGTCTTCGAGCCCTTCCAGCGCTTCGACCGGCCCCAGGCGGGCGATCCGGGGGCGGGATTGGGCCTGGCCTTCGTGCGCTCGGTGGTGGTGCGCCACGGCGGCCAGGTGCGCTACGAGACCGCCCCCGGCGGCGGCGCCCGCTTCATCGTCGACCTGCCGGAGATGGTCTAGGGTCTGGCGAGGGCCGCGGTGACCAGGCGATCCACCGCCGCGGCGGGCTCGCCGTGGGCGCGTTCGGTGGCGGTGGCCGAGAAGGCCGCCTTGCCGGACCTGGTCTCGATGGCCGTGACGCTGAGCGCATAGGCAGGGCCGCGCAGACCCCAGCGCCGGCCCGCCTTGGGATCGGCCAGCCAGTCGCCGGCCTTGCTGCGCATCACCCCCACCCCCTTGGGCAGGGCGGCGAAGGTCACCTGTAGGAGATAGTCGGCGCTGGCCGGATCGGCGAGACGGGCGTCGCGCGCCTTGAGGTGGCCCAGCACCAGGGCGGCGGCCTGGTCGGGCCGCGCCCTGTCCCCGGGCTCAGCGGCGCTGGGGGCGAGGGCCAGGGTCTTGCCGTGGGCGAAGGCGGGATCGCCGGCGCGCACCACCTGGGGCGGGGTGGCGCAGCCGGCCAGCAGGGCCGCGGCGGCGAGGGGCGTCAGGATCTTGGCGGACATGGGGGCGACTCTCCGATCCGGCGGCGGCGCCGTCAATCGGAGACCAGCGGAAGCAGCACCTCGCGCAGGATGAAGATCCAGGCGGCGAAGTTCACCACCAGGGCGAGGGCCAGGAGCAGGCGCCGGCGAAGATTGGCCATGGCGTCAGGCATGGATCAGGGCGAGGCGGCAGCCGAAGGCCGAGGTCGCGATCGCCGAGGCCAGCTTGAGGAGGGACGGGCTCATTGACGATAGGCCGGGCGGGCCAGGATCTGCGGGCTGCGCTCCAGGAAGCTCTGGGCGTCGGCGGTCAGGGCCCAGCGGTGGGAGGCTTCGCCGAAGGGTAGGAAGACCAGGCTGGGCTGGCTGGTGCGGGCCGCGCCCTCGCAGTGGGCGTCGAAGGCCTCGAAGATCTCGCGCCGGAGGCCGTCGGAGATGCGCTCCTCGGTCCGGCGCATGGCGATCCGTTCGGCCACCAGGTTGCGGTGGGCCGAGCCGCCATAGACCAGCAGGATCTCGACGATCTCGGCCACCAGCGGATTGATGTTCCACGTCTTGGCGAACTTCGTCCGCCGCGCCAGGGCGACTTCATCTGTGTCCGGCATCTGCGTGCGACCTTGCGTTGCGGGTTACCCTTAACCAAGTCGTAGCAGAGCTTGAGCGTGGAAACCCCTGTGCGGGTCTCGAATTTACATTGCTTTACAGTTGGCCGCCGCGGCCGATCGACGCCGTAACGCCGAGCGCACCGGAATTGGCGCTCGACCCTGACGTGCTCTCATGTTTTGAATCTAGGCCCTGACCTTTTTAGATGGGTCCATCTGAAACGGTCAGGGTCTAGCGCGACGCCATCCGCTCCAGGGCGTCGCACTTGGCCTTGGTCACCTCCGGCCAGGGGCCGCGGTCGGCGCCGATGACGCGCAGGGCGTCCTCGCGGGTGATCCGTTCGCGCTGGGCCAGCAGGTCGGCGGCGCGGTCGGCGAAGGCGCGACCCGAGGCCATGGCCTTGACGTAGTTGACCCGGGCCGGCTCCTCCCGCCAGGCCATGGCGGCGGGGCGGCCGCCATAGGAGACCTGGGAGGTGTCGCGTCCCCAGGCGGTGGCGAAGGCCGGTGTGGCGCCGAGATAGCGCTTCAGCGCGCAGGACTGCTGCACGCGCCAGGCCGGCGCGGCCTGGGCTCCGGAGGCGCAGACGGTGAGCCCGGCCAGCAGCAGAAGGGGCAGGCGGCGTTTCATGGTCAGAGAGGATGCCCGCCGAGGACGGTGATCGCAACCACGACGGCCAGGGCCAGGACAGCATAGATGACGTGTCCCACGGCGGGGCCCCCAGAATCGCATTTGGAAATACGATCCTAGCCAGGGGCCGGACGCGGGCATGACGCAGTTGGACTATGGCCCCGCGCGAGGCGGGGCCACGGCAATCCTACTTGTCGACCGACTTGCTGACGACCGTGCCGACCGCCGCGCCGGCGACGGCGCCGACGGGGCCGCCCAGGACGGCCCCGGTGGCCGCGCCGGTGGCGGCGCGTTGTTCGACATTATGGCCGCAGGCCGCGAGGGTGAGGGCGACGCCCGCGACGGCGATCAGGCTCAGAATATTCCGCATGACATGGCTCCGGTTGAAGGGTCTCGGCCGGAGGAACGGCGGGCGACTGTGGAGGTTCCGGAGGGGGTCGCTGGGCAAGAAATCCACAGGCAATTTATGCTGCGCTGCAATATGGGGTTGCGAATCGTGAAGCTAGCCGTCATAAGCACCGGCAACTTCGCCATGGCCTGTCTTCCGACGTGTAAGGAGCAGGCCCGCCGCGAAACGCCGCCAGCAAGTGCAGGGGCGTCTAGCAGCAACGATGTCTGGGGGCGCCTCCGCCCTCGCCACACGGGACAACCACCCTTTGCTAGCTAAACCTCAGGCGCGCGCCGATTGGCGAGCGTTGACCAGCGCTGTGTTGCTGGGTTCAGGCGTCGGCCTGGGCCTCGGCGCGGCCTATCTGGTCGGCGGCATGGCCCGCGCGACCACCGATCACCAACGCGCCGCCCGGTTGGGCGAAGCCGCCGCCGGTGGATTCTCCGAGTCCGTTCTTCAACGCGAAGCCGCCGCCATGGATCCCGGCGTGCTGCGCATCGCGCGCCGTCATGACCCCTTCACCGTGGCCGGCGACGCCGAGCGCGACCGCCAGACCGCGATCCTCGCCGCCCGTCTCGAGAAGCGCGATCGCAACCCGGCCTCGGCCGTGGTTCTGCGCGCCGCCTTCGCCGGGCCCCTGGCGCCCGCCGCCGCGCCCTTCCGCATGGCCGGCGTGCTGGAGAGTTCGCGCGAGCTCGAATGCCTGACCCAGGCGGTCTATTTCGAAGCCCGCGGCGAGGTCGCCACCGGCCAGCAGGCCGTGGCCCAGGTCGTCCTCAACCGCGTGCGTCACCCGGCCTATCCCAAGAGCGTCTGCGGCGTGGTCTTCCAGGGCGCGGCCCGGGCCCGCGGCTGCCAGTTCAGCTTCGCCTGTGACGGGTCCATGCGCCGGGGCCGCGAGGCCATCGCCTGGAACCGCGCCAAGCAGGTCGCCGCCCGCGCCCTGTCGGGGGCCGTCATGGCCTCGGTGGGCGACGCCACCAACTTCCACACCACCGGGGTCTCCCCCAACTGGGGCGGGCGCATGGTCCGCGTGGCCCAGGTGGGGACCCACGTCTTCTA
>NZ_JAUSLW010000025.1 GCF_030645195.1 Phenylobacterium sp.
TCTTGAGGTTGGTGACCAGGTCAGCGGCGTTTTCCACCTTGATCCCGCCGCCGCGCTTCGGCGGTTCGGTGACCTTGACGACCTTGAGGCGCGGAGCAGTGTCGACGCCGAGCGAGGCGGCTTCCTTCATGTCCAGCGGCTTCTTCTTGGCCTTCATGATGTTGGGCAGCGAGGCGTAGCGCGGCTCGTTGAGACGCAGGTCGGCGGTGATGATCGCCGGCAGGGTCACGTCGATGGTCTGGATGCCGCCGTCGACCTCGCGGCCCACCTTGGCGTTTCCGGCCGAGAGCTCGACCGAGTTGGCGAAGGTCGCCTGGGGCCAGTCCAGCAGCGCCGCCAGCATCTGGCCGGTGGCGTTATTGTCGCCGTCGATCGCCTGCTTGCCCATGATCACGACGTCGGGGCTCTCTTCGCCGATGATGGCGGCGAGCAGCTTGGCGACGGCCAGGGGCTCAGGGTCCTGGTCGGTCTGGATCAGGATCGCGCGGTCGGCGCCCATGGCCAGGGCCGTGCGCAGGGTTTCCTGCGCCTGGGCCGGGCCGATGGACACGGCCACCACCTCCGTGGCGACGCCCTTTTCCTTCTGGCGCACGGCTTCTTCGACCGCGATCTCGCAGAAGGGGTTCATGGACATCTTCACATTGGCGAGGTCCACACCAGATTGGTCCGGCTTGACCCGGGCCTTGACGTTGTAGTCGATCACCCGCTTCACGGGGACGAGCACCTTCATGGCTTCGCTAACGCCTCAAATTGCTAAAAATTGAACGGTTGGGGCATAACGGTTCCGACGCGCATTGCAAGCCGGGCGCGGGTCACACTGCGCCGCAATTTTGTCCAGGCGGCCAGATAGGCCGCTCGAAACCCCTGCCAAGACGAAGATCATGAACCGAACGATCAAGCGCCTGATGTTGATTTTCCTGGGCGCCTTCGCCCTCTCCACGGTCGGGGTCGCCGTCTATCAGGTGGGTTGGGTGATGCCCGGACAGCGCTGCGAGGCCAAGGGCGACTGGTGGGACTGGCGCGGCCGCACCTGCGCCCACCCCGTGCTGATCTCCGACATCACCGGCCGGGTGATCGACAACGACGCGCAACGCAAGGCCGCCAAGGCCGCCGCGGCCAAGGCCCGGGGCGAAGCCCCGCCGGCGCCGCAGTAGGCCTGGGTCAGCGGGTGGCGCCGGAGCGCCAGAAGACGTCGGCCCGGCCCTGGTCGTTGGCCGCGCGGGCGGCGACGAACAGCAGGTCCGACAGCCGGTTGAGATAGCGGAAGGCCGGGCCGGAGACCGCCTCGCCCGAGTCCATCAGGGCCACGGCCACGCGCTCGGCGCGGCGGGCCACGGTGCGCGCCAGGTGCAGGGCCGCCGCGGCCGGCGATCCGCCGGGCAGGACGAACGAGGCCAGCGCCGGCAGGGCGCCGTTCAGGTGGTCGATCTCCTGCTCCAGCCGCGCCACCTGCGAATCCAGGATGCGCAGCACCTCGCCCTCGATCTCGTCGGGCTTGGCCGGGGTGGCGAGGTCGGCGCCCAGGTCGAAGAGTTCGTTCTGGATGCGGGCCAGGATGTCGTCCAGCGGGCCGCCGGCGGTGTGCAGCCGGGCCAGGCCGATACAGGCGTTGGTCTCGTCCACCGCCCCATAGGTCTCCACCCGCAGCGAGGCCTTGCTGACCGTGGCGCCGGTGGCCAGGCGGGTCGCGCCCTTGTCGCCGGTCCGTGTGTAGATCCTGTTGAGGGTCACCATGGCTAGCCCCTGTGCCGCCACCAGACCGCGGTCACCAGCAGGGCCACGGCGATGGCCTGCAGCAGGACCCGCAGGCGCATCAGCTTGTTGGAGTAGGAGCGGCCGAAGTCGCCCCCCCGGAACAGGGCGTAGAGTCCGATGAACAGGGTCACGGTCACCGCCAGCAGGGCGAGGGGAATCAAAATGTCGAAAGCGCGTTCCATCCGCCCAATCTAGAGCGGGGCGGGCGAAGTGGCGACCGGTTCGGCGGAAATTTGCGCGACAGGACAAGGACCGGGCGCGCCGCTTCGAATTCAATCGGAGCCGATCACGCGCTCGGGCGAGGCGGCGATGAAACCATGCGGCGAATCCCGCGTTGAAACGTCGTTACGCGAGCATGCTCAATGATCGACGGTATGTCGTGGCGTCGTGTTTCCGACCTGTAACACACGGAAATGGTCCCAAATCCCGACTGCGACGCTGCGCCACACAGTCCAACCTCAACCTATGGGCTAGACGACGACCTCTACCCGCATCGCGGAACGGGTTAGATGAACTTGATCAAATGACACCCTTTCGCTTGGACGCGCCGCGGCGAACGGGTTAGAGAACAGGACACCTGTCATGCCGCCTCCCCAGGCCAGTGACCCGGGCGCCTCCCCGCGCCCAGATTCTGAAGTTGAAATGTGCGAGCTCATCGCTGACCTGCGCGATGCGGCCGTTGAAGGTGATCGCCTTGTGCGTCGCCACGGCGAACCGTTGGTGAAGGTCTTCGAGGAGACTCGCGTCGAGTTCGAACCCCGTGCGGAGGCGGCCCATTCGAGGCTGGACGCTCAATGAAACACGTTCCCGGTACTCTTCACGGCGCCCAGGAAGCCGAAATGCGCGTGCCAACCCGCCGCGCGCTCGCCAAGCAGCAGACCCGCGCCAAGGTGCTGGCCGCCGCACGCCGGCTGTTCTCGGAAGAGGGCTATGAGGGCGCCACCATCCGCGACATCGCCGCCGCGGCGGGCATGTCCACCGGGGCGGTGTTCGCCAACTTCTCCGACAAGTCCGACCTGTTCCGCGAGATCATGCTCGCCGACATGGCCGACCTGGCCGAGACCATGCGCGAGGCCGCGCTGCGCGGTCGCAACGTGGACGACGCCCTGCTGAAGGCCTTCGCCGCCGGCTACGCCTTCTACAAGACCCAGCTTCCGCTGGCGCGGGCCGCCTTCTCCATCTCCTGGTCCCCCGACCAGGGCCAGGAGCTGCGCAGCATGCCGCCGGTCCAGGCCCTGCACGACCTGATCAACGAACAGCTGGTGCTGGGCGTCGAGCGGGGCGAGCTTAGCCAGGAGGCGGAGGTCAAGCTGCGCACCCAGATGCTGTTCGACTGCTACCTGGCCAACTATCCGGAGGCGATCTTCCTGGGCTGGAGCATCGACGCGCTCCAGGCCAAGGCCAAGGATCAGATCCGTGTCATCCTCGCCGGCGCCCGCCGCGGCTGACCCAAGCGGGTGCGACGTACTGTCGCACTCATCCGTGGACGGCGCCCGACCGCGTGGTTTCACCCTTACCATGGGTCAAGCCGCGCGTGAGACGTGGTCTGGATTCAAGGCATTAGAGCGCGGCGGGCGGCGGAGCCGGTATCCACTTCCGCCTGACCTGCTCTAGGGGGGACACCATTTGAGCGTAAGACAGTCTCAGAAAGAGGCGACGCGTAAACGCGTGCTCGACGCCGCGCGGGATCTGTTCGAGAGCCGCGGCTACGAAGAGACCACCGTCCGGGAGATCGCCCGGGTCGCCGAGGTCTCGGTGGGCAGCGTCTTCACCACCTTCTCCTCCAAGGGCGATATCCTCAGCCAGGTCATGGCCGACCGCCTGGACGCCCTCTATGCGGAGCTCGACCGCGTGGTGCCGCATCTGCGGGGCTCCACCGCCGACCGCCTGGCCTCGATGTTCGCCATCCACTACGCCTTCGAGACCCGCCGCACGAAGCTGTTCCTGGCCCACATCGCCGCGGCCTTCGACTGGACCCTGGAGGCCAACTCCCGCCCCTTCGGACGCAACGCCCACCTGATGCAGGTGGTACGCGACTGCCTGGCCGAGGGCCTCGTCCGCGGCGACGTCGATCCGGCCACCGACCTGGACATCATCGTCGACGCCCTGATGGCCTCCTATGCCTGGACCTATCGCCTGGCGGCCTGGAACGGCTCCGACGCCGAGGCCATGAGCGCCGTCTTCGACCGCCATATCCGCCTGATCTGCCAGGGCTTCGCGCCGCGGTAAGCGTGACAGCCGAAAGTGGCCGCCGGTTTCGGCGCCCGTCACGCGCCAGTTCAGGACCTAGAGCTTGTCCCGTTTCGATTGAATCGAAACGGCGCTCTAGATTCCTTTCTGATCGCTTTTCCTGATCGGCTGACTTGATCCAAGTCAGCCGGGAAACGCTCTAGTTGGCGCCTTCCAGCAGCCGGCGGGCGATCACCTGAGCCTGGATCTCGCCGGCGCCTTCGAAGATGTTGAGGATGCGGGCGTCGGCCAGCAGGCGGCTCACCGGCTGCTCCATCGCAAACCCCGTCCCGCCATGGATCTGGACGGCGTTGTCGGCGCAGGCCCAGGCGATGCGGGCGGCGACCAGCTTGGCCATGCCCGCCTCGAGGTCGCAGCGACGGCCCTCGTCCTTGGCCCGCGCGGCGAACCAGGCCAGCCGTCGCGCCCCCAGCAGTTCGGCGGCCATCATGGCCAGCTTGTTGGTCACCCGCGGGAAGTCGGCGATGGCCTGGCCGAACTGGCGGCGCGCCAGGGCGTAGTCCAGCGCGATGTCCAGGGCCGCCTGGCCCACCCCGATGGCGCGGGCCGCGGTCTGGATGCGGGCGCTCTCGAAGGTGGCCATCAGCTGGGAGAAGCCCTGGCCCTCCTGGCCCCCTAGCAGGTTGGCGTGAGGGACTTCGAAACCGTCGAAGGCCAGTTCGTATTCCTTCATGCCGCGATAGCCGATCACCCCGATCTCGCCGCCGCTCATGCCCGCCGCCGGAAAGGGCTCGGCCTCCGTCCCCCGCGGCTTCTCCGCCAGGAACATCGACAGGCCTCGGTGGTCCTTGCTGGCCGGGTCGGTGCGCACCAGCAGGGTCATCAGGTCGGCCCGGGCCGCGTGGGTGATCCAGGTCTTGGCGCCGCTGATCTTCCAGACCTCGCCCGCGCGCACCGCCCGGGTGCGCAGGGAGCCCAGGTCCGAGCCGGCCTCCGGCTCGGTGAAGACCGCGGTGGGGATGATCTGCCCCGAGGCGATGGCCGGCAGCAGGCGGGCCTTCTGGTCGGGGGTCCCGTGGGCCAGGATCAGCTCGGCGGCGATCTCCGAGCGGGTGCCCAGGGACCCGGTCCCGATCCAGCCCCGCGACAGGGCCTCGGAGACCACGCACATGGCGATCTTGCCCAGACCCGACCCGCCGTGGGCCTCCGGCACTGTGAGGCCGAACACCCCAAGGTCGGCCAGTTCCTTGAGCAGCGCCAGCGGGATCAACTCGTCGCGCAGATGCCAGCCGTGGGCGAAGGGCGTGATCTTCTCCGCCGCGAAGGCCTGGAACTGGTCGCGCACCATGTCCAGGGTGGCGTCCAGGCCGCTGGCCTCCAGGGACGGTCGGCCGCGGGCGGTCTCCAGCAGGCCCACGATCCGGGTCTTCACCGCCTGGCTCGCGCCGGGCCGCAGCCGGTCGATCACCCCGCGCAGCCGGTCGTCGATCAGCCCCAGATCGGTCAGGCGGAAGGTCTCCCCCTGGTTCATGGGCACGCCCCCGGCCAGCTGGCTGAGATACTCGAAGGCCAGCAGCTGGGCCGGCAGGGCCTCGGATTCGGTGAACGCGCCGTCGGCCTCCAGGGCGCGGGCCCAGGCCGCCGTCTGGCGCAGGGTCTCGGCATAGGCCGCCGCCCAGGCCAGGCCATGGGCCACGTGCTGCTCGGCGTCCAGGGCGCTCCGGTCCAGGCGGCCCTCGAAGGTCACCCGGGCGGAGACGGCGGCGCGGGCCTCGGCCACGACAGCCTCGGCATGGTCGGCGGCGTCGGCCAGGAGATCGGTGAGATGGGGCAGGATCAGCGGGGTCATGGCCGCGACTATAGGCGCCCGCCGCGGGGTGAGCCTATACCTCGCAAAGAAGCCTTGGGAGCCCGCGCCAGATGATCGTCGTCCACCACCTCAACGACTCGCGCTCGCAGCGCATCCTGTGGCTGCTGGAGGAGCTCAAGCTCCCCTACGAGATCAAGCACTACGCCCGCGACGCCGTCACCCGCCTGGCCCCGCCCGAGCTGAAGGCCGTCCATCCTCTGGGCAAGTCCCCGGTGGTCACCGACGGCGACATGACCGTCATCGAGAGCGGCGCCATCGTCGACTACGTCATCCGCCGCCACGCCGGCGGCCGCCTGCAGCCCGATCCCGCCACCCCGGCCTACGACCATTACCAGCAGTGGATGCACTATTCCGAGGGCTCGGCCATGCTGCCCCTCATGCTGTTCATGTATGTCGGCCGCCTGGGCGAGGCCGGCGCCCCGCTGCATCCGCGGATGGAGAGCGAGATCGCCAACCACCTCGGCTATGTCGATGGGGCCCTGGCCGGCAAGGACTGGATCATGGGCGCGGATTTCTCCGGCGCCGACGTCCAGATGAGCTTCGTCGGCGAGGTCACCGGCGCCTTCGGCCGCCTGGCCACCTATCCCAACATCGCCGCCTGGCTCGAACGCTTCCAGGCCCGCCCGGCCTACCAGACCGCGCTCGCCAAGGGCGGCCCCTACAACATGGGTCCGAAGGCCAAGGCTTAGGCTGCCAAGGGCCTTCTCCCCCTGTGGGACGAGGGGACGCGCTCCCCCCTCTCCCTCCTGATCGTCATCCTCGGGCCTGTCCCGAGGATCCATAAACACCGTGGCGAAGATGACCCTCGGCGGCGACGCTCGCGCCTTATGGGGACGGGCGGAGATCATGGATCCGCGGGACTGGCCCGAGGATGACGATCTAAACTGGAATGGGGCAAACACCCCCTAATTCGACCCCGCAAGCGGGAGAGGAAGAGGCGCGCCTACCCCGGATAGTCCAGTTCCCCATCGAGGAAGTCGAACACCGCGGCCTTGGTCAGGGCGTGGGGGATGGCCGAGAAGTGGTCGCAGCCCGGCACGGTGATCCCGTGGGCGTGGGGGAAGATCCGCGCCAGTTCCTCCGGATCGCCGGCGCCGGTGTCGCGCTGGCCGGCCACCACCAGCACCGGCATGGGCAGCATCGCCATGGCGTCCCGGTCGAAGGGCGGGTTCTGGGCGCCAGTGAAGGCCGCCAGGGCCTGCCGGTCCTCCCCCTGCTCGTCGGCGAACTGGCGGAAGCTCTTCAGCATGGGCTCGGTGATGGTCTCTGGGTCGTCGGCCAGCATGGCCTGCGCCATTGGATTGCCGGCTGGCATGGCGCGCTCGCCGATCAGGGCCCCGCCGACCCCGCCCAGCATCAGGTTCGACACCCGGTCGGGCGCCTTCAGCGCGGTGGCCAGCGCCGTGCGCGAGCCCATGGAGTAGCCGAACAGGTCCACGCGGTTCAGGTCCAGGTGGTCCAGCAGGGCGATGACGTCGGAGGCCAGCTTGTCGCGCGTATAGGCCGCCGGGTCGTGCGGCTTGGCGCTCTCCCCGTGGCCGCGCTGGTCCAGGGCGATGCATCGGATGCGCCGCCGCTCGAAGGCCGCGTACCAGCCCGTCCGCTTCCAGCCCTCACTTCGGTTTGAGGCGAAGCCGTGGACCAGGACGATGGTTCGCTCTCCCCCGCCGGCCGGAACGATGTCGTCATAGGCCAGGGTCAGGCCGTCGGAGGTGAAGCTCGGCATGGGCGTTTCCGTGTGCGGCGCGGCTCTGCGGCCGTCTCTCCATGATCTTGGCCTATGGAGCTTGGCCGATCCACTCCCAGTGCCAGGGTTCGAAGGGATAGTTCACGAAGCCGTAGCGCCCGGCATTGGCCAGCAGCCAGGCATAGGCGGGGGTCTTGGTCATGAACAGGCGGTTGGGGTCGGCGCTGGAGTCCGGCCTGAAGCCCGGCGCCTCGCCGACATAGAGGTCGAAGGCCAGGCCCGTGCGGTGGGCCGAGCAGGTCGCCCGCGCCACCCCGTCGCAATTGCCCTCCTCCAGGCAGCGGACGTCGTCGGCGTCGGGCGCCCGGAAGCCTGAGAAGATGGTCAGGTTGCGCGGATCGGCGCCGATGGCCGGGGACTCCCGCCGCGCCGCCGCAACCATCCTGCGATAGGCGTCCAGGGCGCCGGGACGGATCGGGATGGTCTTGCCGCCATAGCTCTCGGCGGAGTCGGCGAGCGCCAGGGTGGCCGGGTCCGGCGGGTCGGGGCAGATCCCCTTGACGTTGACCATCACGAAGGGCCGGCGCTCCTGCCAGACACCCTTGAAATGGTTGAAGGTGTCCACGTCCATCTCGCCGGTCCCCCTCATCCGCGCCTGCCTCTGATAGCCCGCCAGAAGCTGGGCGAAGCGCGAGGTGGTGGGGCCGCAGCCGGTGCGCAGGTCCCGGGCCACCAGGGGGGCGTAGACCTCCCAGCCGGTCTCCGCCCGGCGGAAGGGCGCCCAGGCCAGGGCGGTGAGGGAGGCCGCGTTGATCCGCGCCGCGGCCTCGAAGGCCGGGACGCGACAGGCCGAGGCCGTGGGCGCCGGCGCGGGAGAGGTCTGGGCGCAGGCGCCCGCTCCGCCAAGCGCGAGCGCCAGGGCCGCGGCGCCGGTCCAGGCTCGGAACCCGCGGGAGGTTGAAGGCTTCCAGGTCACGGTCCGCATTGTGCGCGGGCGAGCCTGGAGGTCCACTGATGAACTGGTCTGCATCGATCCTTGTCCTGACCTTCGCGCTCGCCGCCTGTTCCGAACCGTCCCCTGGCGAGCGCACGGCCAAGGTGGCCAACGCGCAGACCGCTCCGGCGCTCCCGGCGCCCCTCGCCGTCCCTGCCTCCGGCTCGGCCAGCGCCCAGGGCCAGGCCATCGACGCCGCCGTCCTGCCCGCCGCCGAGGTCACCGATCCGGCCCTGCTCAAGCCGGCCCTGATCCGCGCCCAGGTGCTGCTGGACCGCGCCCACCTGTCCCCCGGCGTCATCGACGGCGCCAAGGGAGAGAACCTGCGCCAGGCGGTCTCGGCCTTCCAGAAGGCCAAGGGGCTCCCCGACACCGGCGAGCTGGATGCGGCCACCTGGGAGGCCCTGATCGCCGGCGCCGCCCCGGTCACCGCCGACTATCTGATCACCTCAGATGATCTGAAGGGCCCCTTCGTGGCCATCCCGGAGAAGAGCGAGGACCAGGCCAGGCTCGACCACCTGGGCTATGCCAGCCCCGTCGAGATGTTCGCCGAGCGCTTCCACATGGACGAGAAGCTGCTGAAGGCCCTCAACCCCGACGCCGACTTCACCGTCGCCGGGACCTCCATCCTGGTGGTCGCCCCGGGCTCCGACACCCTGGGCGGCCAGGTCGCCCGCATCGAGGTGGACAAGGCCGAGCGTGAGGTGCGCGCCTATGGCGAGGGCGACGTGCTGCTGGCCGTCTATCCGGCCTCGGTGGGTTCCGCCGATCGGCCGGCCCCTTCCGGCGAGTGGGCGGTGCGCACCATCGCCCCCAACCCCACCTGGATCTACGACCCCAGGCGCCTGACCTTCGGCGACGGCAGGAAGGGCAAGTTCACCATCGCCGCGGGCCCCAACAATCCGGTGGGCGCCATGTGGATCGACCTCACCAAGGACACCTATGGCATCCATGGCGGCCCCGATCCCAACCACATCGGCAAGACCGACAGCCACGGCTGCGTGCGGCTTACCAACTGGGACGCCCAGGAACTCGGCGCCGCGGTCAAAAAGGGCGCGAAAGTGGTGTTTGTGGGATCTGAAACCAAAGCGGGAAAAACATAGTGGGATCAATCCCCTGGGGCGATTTTAACTCGCCGGTCAGAAAACAGGGTTACTTCTTGGCAAACCCAAAATGGGTGTGACGATGAGTCTCGGAGCGGAGAAATGTCAGGGGAAACGGCGAAGACCGTAATCGCGACGATGAACCGGATCGACCGGGCGACCAAGCGCACGATGCGGGAGCGCGAGCGCAAGGAGCGCGTGGCCGCCCGCGTGAAGAAGCCCGAGACCACCGCCGCGGCCGCCGGCGCCTATGACAAGCTCATCGAACGCCTGACGCGGGCTCACTGCATCAAGTACGCCCGCAAGAACTGGACCGAGATCGCCGCCCGCGGCCTGGTGGAGCCGGCGCTGCGCACCCACACCAAGGAACAGATCGCCCGCAAGAAGCTGGCCCGCTACGAACCGGGCCTCATCGACGCCTTGTTTGGTCTCGGAGCCGATAGGCGGCGCGCTCTGGCCGAGGCGGTGCTGACGGCCGCCAAGGAGGACGCCGACCTCTACAACCGCGGCAAGCGCGCCGCCGAGGCGCACAATCTCGACGTCAACCTGGCCGCCAGCGTGCTGGCCCGCGACCTCTCGGCCATCGAGCAGACCCTGAGAATCAATCTCGACCTGGAGGCCATCACCCCGGCCCTGGAGGGGTTCGCCGTGGTCCAGCCCGGGCCCGGCCGGTTCATCGTCTATATCGACGCCCTGGAGCTCGACGCCCTGCCCGACGAGGCGGTGGTGGCCATCGACGGCGATCGGGCCGGCTATCTCCCGATGCCGACGGCCAATCTGCAGGAACTGCACATCTCCAACATCTGCTCGATCTCCCTGCGCATCGGGGTGGAGGTGCTGTCGGTGGTGGGCGGCGAGGACATCGAGGTCATCACCCGAACTCACCTGCTCCAGCGCCAGGGTGGCGAGTTCGAACAACATCCCGTGCTCTATGTCCGCCTGCCGCACACGGCCATGTTGCGCATGGACCTGACTCGGCTGGAGCCGGTCTCCACCATCACCGCCCTGGGCGGACGGCTGGACTGGGACGCCACTCGCGGCTTCGCCCCCATCCGCATCGACGATCTGCGCCTCACCGATCCCGCCCCGAAGGCGACCCCGGACTCCGCCGCCGGCGGCGCTCAGAACCCCGCGCCGAACCCCGCGCCGAACGCAGCGACGAACGCCCCGCCTCGCCGGGTCGCCTAGGGCGTGACGGCCTGACGCGGACCCCGGTTCAGGCGCCCGTCACGCTCCAAACACAAGAGATCGAGCCTGTTTGCCCGGTTCGCGTGAGTCCGCCTGAAACGGACAGGCTCTAGGTCGGGGTGGGCGCTGGGTCGTCCGCCGGCTCGTCCGGCTCGTCCGGTTTCGCAGGGTCGACGGCGGGCGGCGGCTCCGGCGTCGGCGCCGCCACGGGGGTCGGCTCCGGCGGCGGTGGCGCAGGTTCGGGCGCGGGGGGCGGCGGCGGACTCGGCGCAGGGGTCGGCTCAGGCGTCGGGGCGGGCGGCGGCGGCGGGGGCGCGGGCGGTTCAGACACGGGCGCGGGCGGCGGCGGCGGTTCTGGGGTCGGGACTGGCGGAACGGGCGCCGGCGGCGTCGGTTCGGGGGGCGGAACCGGAGGCGCGGGCGGCGGCGGCGGCGGGGCCGCGCCGGGCTCCGGCTTCAGGACCAGGACCGCGATCCAGGCGATGGGCCGCCCGGTGGTGATCGGCCCGCCGGAGAGCGCCCGCTCGGTCTTGGTGACCGTGTCGCCGACATTGCCGCCGATGGAGTGGACGATGTGCCGGGGCGCCCGGGCCACCTGGCTGACGATGTCGCAGTGGCTCTCATAGGCGTACTGGCCGCGCCTGGCCGAGACGCTCTCCACCCCGGCCAGGACCTGGGGGAAGGAGCGCACCGGGCTGGCGTTGCGCGAATAGCAGATCACGTCGCCGACCCGCGGCTCGATCCAGCTCGGGTCGCAGGGAAGATAGGCGTATGCGCTGCGCCCGAAGCCGTAGGCGTCGATGGCGGCCTGGATGTAGCCGGCATGGGCGGCGGCCGACCGGAACTGGTCGGTGGACAGCCCGGCCCGCTTCATCACCGAGGAGACGAACACCGCCGACCAGGGCAGGGATGAGGTGCTGGAGCGCTTGATGGCCCCGGCGATGGCCCGAGCCGGGGGGGTGCCCAGGCCGAACTTGGCGTTGGCGGCCTCGATATTGGCCTTGCTGTTGGCCTTCAGGATCTGCGGATTGCCGCCGCTGATCACCACCTCGTAGGGGAAGGACAGCATGCTGTCGTAGCCGGTGAAGGCCCAGAACTGCCAGACGGCGTCCCAGGACAACGAGCCGGCGAGCGCCCCGTCCCCCTGTTTCTCGATCACCGCGTCGGCGGCGGTCTCCTTGACCCGGCCATAGCCGAACTTGGCCCACTGGTCGGTGGCCACCCGGGCGATCTCGGCCCCGATCGGCGGCGGCGGCTTGGCGGCGGCCGACAGGCAGGCGGCCTTCAGCTCGGTGCGGTCGACGCTATATCCGGCGGCGTGGGCCGGCGGCGGGGCGGCGGCCACGCAGGTGGCGAGCGCGCCGGCCAGAAGCAGGGCTCTCATGGCGTGGCTCCGGGGCAGCCGGGCAGGAAGACCACATCGCAGGGCGGGGCGTAGGGCTCCTCGGTCAGGCCCACGTCGGAGGCCTTCAGCCGGCTGTTCTTGATCCAGGAGGTACGCTCCACCTCGTCCAGCCCCTCCTGGCCGAGGGCGTCGACGAAATAGACCGCATCGCGACCGATCTGGTAGCTGCGCGATCCGGCCGAGGTGAAGGGGGTGACGTTGGCGATCAGCCGGCGGGCCTGCCAGTTGGTCATGCGCCCGGCCCGCACCGCCTCGGCCAGGCTGGCGATCTGGGCCTCGGTCAGGGGCGGATAGTCCAGCGATCGGTCCAGGAAATAGGCGAAGTCCATCTTTGTGGGCTTCAGCCCCGCCCGGGCATAGAGGTCATAGTGCCGGGCGATGCGTCGGCCCAGATAGCCGTTGGGGCCCAGGAAATAGTCGTCGTAGCCGGCGCGGATCTCGCGATGGCCCGCCAGCTTGGCGAAGATGATGCGGAAATTCTCGCGGCGCTCGGAATCGTCGAACACGGGTTTAAGGATCGCCGGCGCCCTGGCGCACCAGTCGGGGCTCGACCGGTCGATCAGCTGGTCCAGCAGCGGCCCCTCCTCGGCGAAGGCCTGGCGCACCATGGGGCCGGTGGTGGGGTGGGCGGTCAGCACCGCCAGCACCCGCTGGAAGGTGCAGCCGTGGCCGGCGGTGGCCTTGTAGGGCCCCCAGCTGAAGATGGAGTCCGGATCGGCGCTGGTGAAGCCCGAGCCCCGGTCCCAGTCCCACAGGGTCCGGTCATAGTCCGGGGTCAGGGGGGCCGCGCCGAAGGCGATCACCTTGGCGCGGTCCAGAGGCGAGGGCAGGGGCTGATCCATGATCTTCAGCCACAGCTTCTCGTCGGCGGCGCCCGGAGGCGTGGTCTTCTCGAACCAGCGCTTGCGGCAGGTGCGCAGGGCGGCCAGAGCCTCGGCCGAGGACTTGTCGAGCCGGTTGGGGGACATCTGCAGCGGGGTGATCACCGCGGCATCGACCTTGCGGCACGTCTCCAGCTCGGCGGCGACGGCCTGGGACAGGGGGCTGATGAAGCCCCAACTGGAGTCGGTGAGCCGCCAGGTGCGGGCCTGGGCGCTGAGGTTCACATAGCTGGGCGCCCGGATCAGCACGCCGGCGGCGGCCGGCGCGGCCCAGGCCAGCCAGACGCTCAGCGCGATGATCAGATGTGCGGAGCGGCCCCTCGGCATGTTGCTCAACCCCCCACAGCAAGCCGAAGAGCTTGCTGTGCCTCAAGAGTGAGCGCGCGATGACCGCCGAAACCGGCGTCCACTTTCGGCTATCGCGCGCTCTAGTAGAGCCTCGCGCGCGAACGGCGTTAGGTCAACGCTTCAGCTGCGCCACTTCAGGACGGCCGGCTCGACGGGATTGCGGAACGGGCGGTCTTCCTTGCGGCTGGCGGTCCATTCGCGCTTGAGCTGCTGGTACCACTTGGCCTGCCGGTCGGCGTCGTCGATCCACAGCAGGGAGGGGTCGTAGCGCAGGCCCTCGTTCTGCAGGTTCACCATGTCGCCGTCCTGGCGCAGGAAGATCCGCGCCCCCCAGGCCACGAAGGGCTTGAGGAAGAAGAAGGCCGGGTGGTCGGACCAGACGATCTGGGTGATCTTCGTCCGGGTCTCCGACAGCGGCGTCAGGCAGGTGAGCGACAGCACCTGATGCCTGCCCACCGTCACGTGCTCCCAGCGCAAACCCGGGATGCGGAAGGTGATCTCGGTCAGGGGCTCGCCGCCCAGGACCACATAGGCGCGGCTGTTCTTGGACGGCTCGTGGCGGACCATGGCGAAGCCCTGCTCGCGGGGCTCGAACTTCTTGGCCTTGTCGTGCTGGCTCTTGGCCGAGCGCCACCACCATTGCTGATGCACATAGGGGCCGTGGGCCGGATCCATCAGCCCCACCACCGCGTGGTCGATATGGGCGTCGAACTCCATGCGGTCCACCAGCTTGGGCTTGCCCCCCACCACGCCGGGGAAGACCGGCGGGGCTTCCGGCGGCTCGCCCTCGAAGCGGGGATCGGAGCTGATCCAGACGAAGACCAGGCCCTGGCTCTCGGCCACCGGATAGCTGCGCACCCGGATGCGGTTCGTGTCCATCGCCTGGTCGGCCACCAGGGACGGGATGGCCGTGCAAGCCCCGTCGCCGCCGAACCGCCAGCCGTGATAGGGACAGGCCACCACCTCGGCGCCGTCGGCCTCGGTGGTCAGAGTTCCCGCCGACAGCGGCGCGGCCCGGTGTGGGCAGATGTCCTTGATGGCGTGGGCGACGCCGGCCCGGTCGCGGTACAGCAGCACCGGCTCGCCGAGCAGTTCGTAGCGCTGCAGCTTGCCGCGCTTCAGGTCGGCCGACAGGGCGGCGAAATACCAGATGTCGCTCAGGAAGCCGCGCCCGAACTTGGCGTCGGCGGAGGAGCTGCGGGCCGGGGCGTCGTCGGGCATGGGGTCCTTGTAGTGGTTCAGGGCCGGCGGATGAAGGCCACGCCGTGGGCAGCAAGCGCCACCTTGCCGTCCTCCACCTTGGCCTGGATCAAACCGGGCAGGGGAACGGCCTCGCCGGCTAGCCCCGCCTGGGCGAACACGGCGGGCTCGGCGCCCATGTTGAACAGGCACAGCACCTGCTCGTCGCCCTGGGTCCGGGTGAACGCCAGGACCTGGCCCGCCGCCGGGGCCATGGCGATCTCACCCCGGGTCAGGGCCGCCGAGCCCTTGCGCAGGGCGATCAGGGCCTTGGCGAGGGCGAGCGTGGAATTGGGATCGGCCGTCTGGGCCGCCACCGTCAGGTCGCGGTGCTCCGGCGCGCTGGGCAGCCAGGGCTTGGCGCTGGAGAAGCCGAGGTTTTCCCCCGGCGCCCAAGGCATGGGGGTGCGTGAGCCGTCCCGGCCCTTGGAGATCGGCCAGTAGAGGTCGCCCACCGGATCGCGGATCTCCGTCCGCGTCAGGCTCTGGGCCTCGGGCAAACCGAGTTCCTCGCCCTGGTAGAGCAGGATGGCGCCCTTGAGCGACAGCAGCAGGGCCAGCATCAGCCGCGCGATCGCCTCGCCGCCGCCGAACCGGGTGGCGGTGCGCATGATGTCGTGATTGCAGAAGGAGATGCAGGGCCAGTGGCCAGGATGCCGGGCCAGGGTCTGGAAGTGGTCGCGGAAGATTTGCGGATTGAGCTTGCGCGCGTGCAGCAGGACGAAGGTATAGGCCGAGTGCAGGCCGTCTTCCGGCGTGCAATAGGCGCCGCAGCGCTCCTCCTCCTCGGAGAACTCCCCGAACACGAAGCGGTCGCCGTGGGCGTCCACCCGGGCGCGAATCTCGTCCAGCAGCGGGATGTTCTCGGGCAGGTTGGAGTCGTTGAGATGCACCTGCATCTCGCTGGCGTGGGCCCAGTGGTGGCGGGTGCGCTGCGCCGCCGGCACGGCGGGATTATCGGCCAGCGTGTCGTCGTGCAGGAAGGTGCCGGCCACATCCAGGCGGAAGCCGTCGATCCCCTTGGCCAGCCAGAAGTCGAGCACCGAGATGGCGGCTTCCTTGGCGTCGGGATTGCGCCAGTTCAGCTTGGGCTGCTGGCGCAGGAACTTGTGGTGATAGTGCTGCCGCCGCGCCGGCTGGTAGGCCCAGGCCGGGCCGCCGAACACCGAGAGCCAGTTGTTGGGCGCCGTGCCGTCGTCGGCCGGGTCGGCCCAGACATACCAGCTGGCCTTCTCCCCATCCGGCCCGCCGTCGCGGCTGGCCGCGAACCAGGCGTGCTCGTCGGAGGTGTGGGACAGCACCTCGTCCAGCATCACCTTGATGTCCCGCCCGTGGGCGGCGGCCACCAGGGCCTCAAGGTCGGCCATCGACCCGTAGTCGGGATGGACGCCCTCGAAGTCGGAGACGTCATAGCCCCAGTCGCGGTTGGGGGAGGGATGCACCGGCGAGAGCCAGATGGCGTCGACCCCCAGGCTCTCGATATAGTCCAGCTTTGCCGCGACACCCCTCAGGTCCCCGTGGCCGTCGCCGTCGGAGTCGAAGAAGCTGCGGACATAGATATGATAGACGACCGCGCCCTTCCACCAGGGCGCGGTCTCCATCTCAGGCCTCGTCGGCGCGCGCGATGATGCGCGAGACGATGCCGTAGGCCTTGGCTTCCTCGGCGCTCATCCAGAAGTTCCGGATCGTGTCCTTGACCACCTTCTCGTAGGGCTGGCCGGTCTCACGCGCGATCATGCGGTTGACCCGCTCGCGCATCTTCACGATCTCCTCGGCCTCGATCTCGATGTCCGAGGCCTGGCCGCGCACCCCGCCCGAGGGCTGGTGCAGCAGGAAGCGGGTGTTGGGCAGGCACAGCCGGTTTTCCTTCGGCGCGCCCAGATAGATGTGGGCGCCGGCGCTGGCCACCCAGCCGGTGCCGATCACCTTCACCTTGGGACCGCAGAAGGTGATCATGTCGTGGATGGTGTCGCCGCTCTCGACGTGGCCGCCCGGCGAATTGACGATCAGCCGGATGTCGGCGTCGCTCTCGTTGGATAGCGCCAGCAGCTGGGCGGTGACCCGCTCGGCCAGCCGCATGTCGATCTCCCCGAAGACCAGCACCGTGCGGGCCTTGTAGAGGCCGCTCTGCACGGGCCCCGCCGTCATCGGCATGTCGGGCTTGCGGGCGCCGTCTTCGCCCTCGTCGTCTTCGTCCAACCGCCAATTGCGCATTCGAAAGTCTCCAGGTCTCAACTTGGACGGAACGTGCGTTGCGCCGCAACGGATCGCAAGGTCTGCAGGGTTAACCGGCGGCGTTTTATCGAGGTTATTCCGGCTTTCCTTCACCCAACCACGTCATCCCGGCCGCAGCGAAGCCCTCGGGTCCGACCGCTTGGTCGGCCCAAGGATAAACTCCGCGCCGGGACCCAGGGGCCGCGATCAATCCCCTGGGTCTCGGGTCTCCCCTGCGGGGTCGCCCGGGATGACGGGGGAGAAGGTTTACCGCGCCGCCGTGGCGATCAGCCGGGCGTAGAACTGCACGCACTGCTCCAGGTTCTCCAGGGACAGGTGCTCGTTGGTCCCGTGGATCATGGTCGTCCCCGCCAGGGAGAAGGTCATGGGCTGGAAGCGGTAGACGTCCTTGGCCACCGGGGCCAGGTAGCGGCTGTCGGTGCCCGCCGTCACCAGGCCCGGCGCCACCGGCGCCTTGGCGAGATCGCCCGCCACCGCGGCGATGGTGGTCCAGCCCAGGGAGTTGGTGGAGGAGACCGGCGAGGGCTCGTCCGGCGTCTTGGTCCAGACCATGTCCACCGCCAGGTCGCCGACCGCGGCCTTGGTGTGGGCCATCACCTTGGCCGAGCTGTCGCCCGGCGCGATGCGGTAGTTGATCCAGGCCGTGGCGTCCTGCGGCAGGACGTTTTCCTTGGGGCTGCCCTTCAGCATGGTGGGCGCGACGGTGGTGTGCAGCAGGGCCGCACCGGCGGGCGTCGCGGCGGTCTGGGCCACGATCAGCGGCGAGAACAGCCAGGCGTTGGCCACCGCCATGCGGATCGGCAGCGGGCCGGAGGGCGCCAGCGCCGTCAGCATGGCCGCCCCTGGTCCGGCGAATTTCATCGGGAAGGGATGGTCGCCGATGGCCGCCACGGCCTTGGAGAGCGTCACCACCCCGCCGCCGTCCTTCGGGGGCGAGGAGGAGTGGCCGCCGGCCGCCCGGGCGGTGACCTTCAGGGTGGCGTAGCCCTTCTCGGCGATGCCGATGAGGGCCACCGGCCCGCCGGTGATGGGATTGTCGGAGACGATCGCCTGGCCTTCGTCCAGCACGAACTCGGCCTTGATCCCCCGCGCCCGCAGCAGGGCCGCGGCGGCCCGCGCCCCCTGGCCGCGCACCTCCTCGTCGTGGCTGGAGACGATCATCACCGTGCGGCGGGGCGCAAACCCCTGGGCCGCCAGGATCTCGACCCCCTCGAACAGGGTCACCAGGGAACCCTTGTCGTCGACGGCGCCCCGGCCCCAGACCCCGTCCGGGGCGATGACGCCTTCGAAGGGCGGATGCTTCCAGTCGGCCTCGGTGCCCGGCGTCACCGGCACCACGTCCTGGTGGGCCATCAGGAGGATGGGGGCCAGGCTCGGGTCGGTCCCCTTCCAAGTGTAGATCAGGGTGTGGCTGGCCACGACCTCGCGGGTCATGGCGGCGTGGGCCTTGGGATAGGTGGCCTGGAGCCAGGCGTGCAGCCGGTCCCACTCCGCCGGCTGGTCCTCGGCTGGGTCCTGGTGGCTGACCGTCTGGATCTGGATGGCCTGGGAGAGGTGCTGGGCGGCGAGCGCCCGGTCCACCCTCACCGCCGGCGCCAGCTTCACGCTAGAGAGGTCGGCGGCCGCCGGCGCCTTGAAGGTCGCCGTCCGCACCGCCACCACGCCTGCCAGCGCCACCAGCACCCCGCCCGCTCCGAGGCCGATCTTCGCCAAGGTCTTCATCGCCGTTCCCCCCAAGGAAGGCCTGACCCTAGGCTGTTCTCCCAAGGTCAGGAAAGAGCTGTGCTAAGGTCCCCCCCGGCCACCACGACCCGAGGCGATGAAACCATGACGAAGCGTCACCGTTAGGGGTCCATGGCCTACCGCGCGCCCCGTCACCCCCACATCGAGAAACACGCGCGGCGCCAGACCCTGATGGCGCGGATCGTGGGCCTGGTGCTGATCTGGGGGGTGGTGGGGATCATGGCCCTGCTGGCCGAGCGGACCGTCCCGCCGGAACACCTGCCCTGGAAGCCGCTGAGCGTCATCGATCCCGTCGGCGTGGCCACCAAGGCCAAGGCCGCCCGCACCGGCGAGGACCCCGCCGCCTGCCGCGCGGTGCTCACCCAGGGCGGCCTGTCCTTCCGGGAGGTCCAGGAAACCTCCGCCGACGGAACCTGCCAGGTCCGCGGCGCCCTGCGCTTCACCGGCGGCATGGCCCCCCTGCGCCCCGCCGACGTCTCCCTGACCTGCAAGGAGGCGCTCGCCGTCTCCATCTGGGAGCGCCAGGTGGTGCAGCCCGCCGCCTTCGAGGTGCTCGGCGAAGCCGTCACCGCCATCGACAACTACGGCTCCTATGCCTGTCGCCGCATCTACGGCCAGGCCGAGGGCCCCGTCAGCGAACACGCCAGCGCCAACGCCCTCGACGTCGCCGGCTTCAAGCTGGCCAATGGCGAGGTGATCAGTGTGCTGAAGGACTGGAACGACCCCGGCCCCAAGGGGCGGTTCCTGCACCGCGTCCGCGACGGCGGCTGCCGGGTCTTCGTCACCGTCCTGTCGCCGGACTACAACGCCCAGCACGCCAACCACTTCCACCTGGACATGGGCGGCTCGCCCCTGTGCCGGTGAGCCTCTCCGCCCGCGGAACAAACGGGCATTAACACAAAATTCACCATGGTTAACGGATGGAACCGATGGGGAACGAACCGAGTCCGAATCGGAGTCGCGTCGTCAGATCCTCCCCCAGGCGCGTAGCGCCGATGTGGGGGAGGTGGCAGACGGCGCAGCCGGCTGACGGAGGGGGATCGCCGTAGGCGACACCTTCCACCCCAAACAAGAGTCAAAGTCCCCCTCAGCCGGCCTTTCGGCCGACAGCTCCCCCAGAGGGGGAGCATCGGCGTCCTAGGCCATCACGCCTTCACGCGCCCCCTCCGCCGCCACCCGCCGACGCGCCCGAACCCCCTCGGCCAGCCGCTCCAGCACCGCCACGGAGGCGTCCCAGTCGATGCAGCCGTCGGTGATGCTCTGGCCGTAGACCAGGGGGCGCCCGGGAACCAGATCCTGGCGGCCGGCCTCGATGTGGCTCTCCACCATCACGCCGACGATGCGCCGTTCGCCGGCCGCCAGCTGGCGGGCCACCTCGTCCATCACCTTGGGCTGGTTGGCCGGGTCCTTCGACGAATTGGCGTGGCTGGCGTCGATCATCAGGGCCGGACGCAGGCCCGAGGCCTCCATCACCTTGGCGGCCGCCTCGACGCTGGCGGCGTCATAGTTGGTGGTGGTCCCGCCCCGCAGCACCACGTGGCAGTCCTCGTTGCCGGTGGTGGCGGCGATGGACGAGCGGCCGTCCTTGCTCACCGCCAGGAAATGGTGCGGCTGGCTGGCGGCCTTGCAGGCGTCCACGGCGATCTTCACGTCGCCGCCGGTGCCGTTCTTGAACCCCACGGGACAGGAGAGGCCAGACGCCATCTCCCGGTGGATCTGGCTCTCGGTGGTCCGCGCGCCGATCGCGCCCCAGCCCACCAGGTCGGCCAGGTACTGGGGGGTGATCACGTCCAGGAACTCCACCGCCGCCGGCAGCCCCATGTCGTTGATGTCCAGCAGCAGGCCCCGCGCCAGCCGCAGCCCCTCATTGATCTTGAAGGTCCCGTCCAGATAGGGATCGTTGATCAGCCCCTTCCACCCGACCGTGGTCCGGGGCTTCTCGAAATAGACGCGCATCAGGATTTCCAGCTCGCCGCCGAACCGCTGACGCTGCTTCAGCAGCCGGCCGGCATAGTCCATGGCCGCCTCCGGATCGTGGATCGAGCAGGGGCCGATCACCACGGCAAGCCGGTCGTCCTGGCCGTGCAGGATGGCGTGCAGGGCGTGGCGGGTGGCGGTCACCGTCGTGCTGGCGGCGGGCGTGCGGACGAACTCGGCCATCACCTGGGACGGCGGGCTGAGCTCGGTGAGGCTGCGGATGCGAAGGTCGTCGGTGCCGGGCATTTGGAACTCCTGAAGCGGGGAGGTCACGCTGGCGGGCATAAAAAAACCGCCAGGGTGACTGGCGGTGG
>NZ_JAUSLW010000034.1 GCF_030645195.1 Phenylobacterium sp.
GTTCCAGCCGAGCTACTGGCTCTATGACGCGCAGATCGTCTGGGAGAACTCGGAGCGGAACCTGTCGGCCGGCATCTACGGCAAGAACCTCGCCGACGAGGTCTACAAGACCGACGCCCAGGAGTTCTCCTCGGTGGGCGGCATCCGCACGGCCTATTTCGGCGCCCCGCGCACCTGGATGGCCACGGTGACCCTGAAGTACTAGGGCTTCACAGCTCTGAAACGGAGAAGGCCCGGACGATTGCCCGGGCCTTTTTCATATCTGGAGACCGCCTCCAGCGGGTGACGACGTGGCGCGAGAGCGTCGCGGTCGCCCTCCGACCCGCGCCTGGGGCGACGGACATGGCGCGCTAGAAGGTCAACCGCAGCGCCGATTGCAGGACGGTCTGGTCCTGTTTGGGCGCCACCCCGCCATAGGCCCGTCCCGGTCGGTCGCTGCTCACGTGCAGGGCCTCGAACAGCAGGGCGGCGCGCGGCGACAGGGGATGACGCCAGTCGGCGGCCAGGGCCCAGCCGGTCTCATCGTTGTCGTCGAGGGCCCGCAGGGTGCGGTCGTTGGTCTCGAACCAGTCGATCCGCGCCGAGAGGCGATCGGCGCCATAGTCGCGGCTGGCCATCAGGTAGGCGGCGTGGAAGCCCATGTCGATCCAATGGCCCCCCGGGGCGCGGTAGCCCATCAGGGTCTCCCCCGACATGGCCTGGGCCAGCAGGCTGGTGCGGTCGCCGAGGGCGACCTTGACGCCCAGGTTCAGGAAACGTGTCTCCCAGGCCCACTGCTTGGCCGCCACCGAGATGCGGTCCCCGGCGTTGTCGTAATAGGTGGCGTTCAGCACCACCGGCGCCGGCGGCCGCCATTCGAGACGGCCATAGAAGCCGGCCCGGTTGTCCAGCTCCAGCACCGGATAGGTGTCGGGCGCCTGCTTGGTCTTCATGTACTTGGAGAGGGGCGGAAGTTCGAACCCGGTCTTGGCCCCGGTCTTCACCCCATGCAGGGCCCAGCCGCGGAAGCTCAGCAGGGCGCCCGATGTGTCGTTCCAGCCGAAGACGCCCAACGTGGCCGAGACCTGGTGGTCGCCGAAGCTGCGCTCGGCCGTCGCCTCCAGCCCCCCCACCTTGACCTCCTCGCCGATCCAGCTGTTGATCGCCGAGGCGGTGAGCATGTCGGGATCGGTCCAGGCCACCCCGTCATGCTCCATGGAGACCGGTGGGTAGAAGAGGCCGGCGCGGGCCGAGACTCGGCCCAGGCGGCTCGGCGGCCCGCGGAACTTCAGATAGGCCTCGCCGAGATCGGCCTTTGGATCGAGCTTGGGCTGTAGCTCGGCGGTGACGACTCCGCTGAAGGCGAAGCTGAAGCGAGGCTTCCACTCCAGGGCCGCATTGGCCAGGAAGAGCCCGGCCTCGTCTCCGGAGGCGATGGTCTTGCCTGCCCCGCCGTCGAGCCAACTGGTTTCGCCGTCCGCCGCCGAGAGCCGCACGTCGATGACGCCGTGCAGGGTCTCGGGACCAAACAGGCTGGCCTGCGCCCGGGCGGCGCCGCCGCCGAGGGCCAGGAGCAGCACCCCCAATCCCGCCCGCCAGATGGTCTGTCTCACGGCGCCCTCCGTCAGCCGAAGCCGCGCTTGGACAGCTCATCCTCGCGCAGGAAGATCAGCAGTTCGTTCAGCGGCTGGGGCTTGGCGATCAGGTAGCCCTGGATCGCGTCGCAGCCCATGGCCGCCAGCAGCTGGAAGGCCTCGGACTTCTCGACCCCCTCGGCGGTGACCTTCAGGCCCAGGCCGTGGGCCAGGTCGATGGTGGAGCGGACGATCAGGGCGTCCCTCTGGCTCTCGGTGACGCCCATGATCAGGGACCGGTCGATCTTCAGCTCCTGGCCGCGGATCTGCTTGAGATAGGCCAGCGACGACAGGCCGGTGCCGAAGTCGTCGATGGAGATCGAGACCCCGGCTTCCCGGAAGCGGTCGAGCAGCTCCAGGGCCAGGTCCGGATTGTCGATGACCGCCGTCTCGGTGATCTCGAAGCAGAGCTGGCCCACGGCGCCTGGCGCCAGGCGGTCCACCAGGTCGGCGAAGTCCCGGTCCCCCAGCAGGCGGCCCGAGATGTTGATCGACATCTCGATCTCGTGGCCCTGCCTGGCCAGCAGGGCCTGGTCCTCGATGGCCTGTTTCAGCACCCAGTCGGTCAGGGTGCGGATGTGGCCGGTCTCCTCGGCCATGGGGATGAAGAGATCGGGCCGCAGCAGACCCCGGGTCGGGTGGCGCCAGCGGACCAGGCCCTCCACGGCGCTCACCCGGCGCGAGCGCAGGTCGAACTTGGGCTGATGGTGGAGCTCGATCTGGCCCGACCGGATCGCCCAGAGCATGCCACTCATCAGGGCCAGGTTGGAGGACGGATCACCATAGGTCTCGGCGTCGAAGGCGGCGATCTTTCGCCGGGCGGCGCGGGCCTGGTCGAAGCCGATGTTGGCGCGTTCGATGGCCGCGCCGGGGGCGTCGCCGGCGGCCACCGGCGACAGGCCGACGGTCAGGGCCACGTCGATGGCGTCGCCGCCGATGTGCATGGGCTGCTCAAGGTCATCCAGCAGGTGCAGCATCAGAGCCTCGGCGGCGCCCAGGCTGTCGGCCTCGAAGGCCAGGGCCAGGACGTCGGTGGACAGTCGGGCCACCGCGCCGCGAGGCTGCAGCCCAGCCAGGCGCTCGCCGACCTCCCGGATGACCTGGGCGGCTGGGGCGTAGCCGATGGCGCCGCGGACATGGGCGAAGCGGTCGATCCCCAGGACGGCGACGAACAACCCCTGGTCCCCGGGCGCGCGGAGCAGGTCCAGGGCCTCCTCCAGGGCCAGGCGATTGGGCAGGCCGGTCTCGGCGTCATGGTGGGCCAGGTGGGTGATCCGCCGCTCCCGCTCTCGGATCTCGGTGGCCATGATGTTGAAGCTCTCGGCCAGCCGGCCGATCTCGTCGTGGCTGTCGACGGGCACGTGGGCGTCCTCGCCCCGCTGCAAACGCCTGGCGCCTTCGTCGAGGGCGGAGATCGGGCGGGTGACGCTCTTGGCCAGGGTCCAGCTGCCGTAGATCACCAGCAGCAGGCCCAGCAGGCTGGCTCCGGCGATCACCGCCAGCAGCGGCTGGTAGGGGCCCCAGGCGCGCGACAGGGGGTAGCTCAGCACCAGGTCAACCGCTTCCCGCCCGGTGAGGGACGGCAGGGGCTTCACCAGGGCGATGGCCTTGCCCGAGGAGGTCTGCAGGGTGCGCGGCGTCGTGATCCGGGCGGCGGTCGCCGTCTCGATGAAGGCGCCCAACCTGGCCAGGTCCTGCCGGCCGATCGTCTCGCTGGAGACCCAGCCGTCCCTTGTCCTGTGGGCCACGCTGGCGTCCAGCGGGATGGCGGCGAGGCGCTCCAGGGCCGACATCTCGGTCTGGTCCAGGCGGGCGGCGAACACCACCCAGCCGATCAGGTCCGGCGACATCACCGGGGCGGCGATCATCTGATAGGGGACGCCGTCGAGGACGAAGACCCCGGCCGGCGCCTCGGACTCGTAGAGGGCCGCGGTCAGGTCGTCGGCCCGCGGGGTCAGGCGGCTGGTGTCGGCGGCGGTCACCAGGCCATCGACGCCGACGATGAAGGCTAGGTCGACCCGCATGCGGGCGCGCAGGTTCTCCATGGCCGAGACGATGGTGGCCTGGTCGCGGGTCGCCACCGCCTCGCGGAAGCCGAAGTCGCGGCTGAGCAGGGCCGCGCCCTGGCGCAGCTGTTCGGAGCGCAGGGACCAGACGCGGTCGAACACCGTGCCCGAGGCGGTCAGTTCGCCGCGCACCTGGCGCTGGGCGGCGCCGGAGATCGCCGAGAAGACCGCCGCCGCGATCAGGATCAGGGTCACGCCGAACAGCGCCGCATAGAGCAGGGTCAGCTTGGTGCGCAGGTACTTGAACCGCGACAGGCGGCCGAGCAGGAGCTCCACCTCAGTAGCCCCCGTGCTTCATGGGGGGCGGCCGCAGATCGACGACCAAGGCCTGGCGCAGGGCGCCGGAGGCGGGGATCACCGCGGCGCGGGTCACCTCGTTGCGGACGGCCTTCAGATAGGGATGCCAGACGCTGTAGGTCACGGGGCCGGCTGGCAGGCCCGGGATGACGGCCTCGCCGGCGGCGTTGGTCTTGGCCGCGAAGGGGGTGTCCACCACCCGCACATAGCCGGACATGTCATCGTGGATGTTGCAGCCCACCGCGACGATCCCGACGCGATCGAACTGTACGACCCGGGTCTGGTCGCGGCCGTAGAGCTTCAGCTCGAAGGGCTTGGCCGGCGAGAAGGAATAGACGTGGTGCAGCACCGGGTCGAAGTTGGGGAACACCACCTCGGCGCCGGCCGGGACCAGCAGGACGAAGGGCTGGAAGCTCATGTCCTTCTGGGCCATGCGATAGGGCCAGGGGAACTTGATCGGGGCCTTGGCCGTCCCCGTCGGCGCGGCGACCACGACCACGGCGTCCGCCACCGGCTTGCCGGACGGAGTCTTCAGGCTGACCGCCAGGTCGCCGGCCCAGGCCGGGCCCGCCACCAGGAGCCCGAGGAGGAGAGCCGGGGGGAGGCGCATGGGTAACCTTACCCATTCTGGTGTGAACCTCTGGTAAAGCGCCGCCGCGCTCGCCCGCGACGACGCGAAGGCTTGCACAAGGGGCTCGGCCCTTGGCACAGTGGAGCCATTGACCTTCTCTCCGGCGTGCTTTGCGCCAATTTTTGAAAGCTACGACTTTGACGATTACGGCGACGGCGGCGATTTCAGCCGCGGCGAGCAGTCCCATGTCCTCGGTGGACGCCCTGATCGAAGGCCTGGCCGGCGTCGGCTACATCGCCTCGCGGCGTATCGCCACCGCCCTCTACATGGCCGTGCACCTGCAGAAGCCCATCCTGGTGGAAGGCTCGGCCGGGGTCGGCAAGACCGAACTGGCGCTGTCCACCGCCGCCCTGCTCGGCCTGCCGCTGATCCGCATGCAGTGCTACGAGGGCCTCGACGAGTCCAAGGCCCTGTACGAGTGGAAGTACGGCAAGCAGCTGCTCTACACCCAGATCCTCAAGGACCGCATGGGCGCGCAACTGGCCGACGCCGTCGACATGGACGCGGCCATGGACCGGCTGCACGGCATGGGCGACCTGTTCTTCTCCGAACCCTTCCTGGAGCCGCGCCCGCTGATGAAGGCGCTGCAGGAGGACGACGGCTGCGTCCTGCTGATCGACGAGATCGACAAGTCCGATGAGGCCTTCGAGGCCTTCCTGCTGGAGGTGCTCTCGGCCTACCAGGTCTCCATCCCCGAGCTGGGGGTGCTGAAGGCCAAGACCCCGCCGATCGTCTTCCTGACCTCCAACAACGTGCGCGACCTGGGCGACGCCCTGAAGCGCCGCTGCCTGCACCTGCACATCCCCCTGCCCGACGCCGCCCTGGAGCGGAAGATCGTCGCCAGCCGGGTCCCCGGCATCGAGGCCAAGCTGACCCACGAGCTGGTGGCCTTCGTGCAGTCCCTGCGCACGCTCGACCTGCGCAAGTCGCCCTCCATCTCCGAGACCGTGGACTGGGCCCGCGCGCTGATCCTGCTCAACGCCGAGAGCCTGGACGGCGAGGTGGTGCGCGACAGCCTCAACGTGCTGCTCAAGTTCGAGCAGGACATCGCCGCCGTGGAGCCGCAGATCGTCGAGCTGATCCGCCGGCCCCTGGTCTGAGGCCGCCATGCAAGGCGCGATGGAAGACTTCCTCCGGGCCCTGCGGGCCGCGGACGTCAAGGTCTCGCCGGTGGAGGCGATCGACGCCCACCTGACGGTGGCCATGGTGGGTTTCGCCGACCGCGAGCTGTTCAAGGACGCGCTTTGCGCGACCCTGGCCAAGACCGCCGACGAGGTCGACCGCTTCGACGAAACCTTCGAGACCTTCTTCGCCCGCGAGACCTTCCAGATGGAGCCGCCGCCCCAGGGGGCGGACGGCGAGCCCGAGGCCATGCCGCCGGAGGTCGCGGGTTCCGAGCTGGCCCAGATGCTGCTCAACGGCGACGTCTCGGCCCTGGCCCAGGCCATGGAGGCCGCCGCCGAGCGGGCCCAGGTCTCGTCGATCCGGCTCTCCACCCAGCGCAGCCGCCTGACGCGGAAGATGCTGGAGGAGATGGGCCTGGCGGAGATCGAGCAGATCATCGCCGCGGCCAAGAAGCTGGAGGACGCCCGCAGCCAGGCCCTGGTGGGGCGGCTGGAGGCCGGCAAGAAGGCGCTGACCGAAGAGGCCCAGCGCTATGTCGACCGCCAGCACGAGCTCTACGCCTCCGAGAGTGGCAAGAACCTCCGCGAGGAGCTGCTGGCCCGAAAGGCCTTGAACGCCGAGGGCGGCATCGACCCACAGGATCTGGCCATGATGCAGGCCCTGGTGAAGAAGATGGCCAAGCGGCTGGCCGACCGCTATTCGCGCCGCCGCAACCGCGCCCGCCGCGGGCACCTGGACGTCCGCCGGACCCTGCGCCGCTCCATGGCCTATGGCGGCCTGCCCTTCGAGATCGTCTGGAAGACCCAGAAGGTGGAGAAGCCGAACATCGTGGCCATCTGCGACGTCTCCAAGTCCGTCGCCGCCGCCGCCCAGTTCCTGCTGACCTTCCTCTACAGCCTCAACGAGGTGGTGGACCGCATGGAGGCCTTCGCCTTCTCCGGCCGGATGATCAGCGTCAACGACCTGCTGGACGACAACAAGGTCGAGACCGCCATCCTCGAGGTGCTCAAGAAGATCGGCTTCCAGCAGACCGACTACGGCAAGAGCCTGGAGGACTTCTGCGAACAGCACCTGGACCAGATCGACCGCCACACCACGGTGATCTTCCTGGGCGACGCGCGGTCAAATTACGCCGACCCGCGCATCGACCTGTTCGCGACGATCCAGAAGCGCTGCCGCGCGATGATCTGGCTGAACCCCGAACCCGAGAGCTACTGGGGCCAGGGCGACAGCGTCATGCACCGCTACGAGCGGTTCTGCCACGTGGCCAAGCCCTGCAACACGCTCGCCCAGCTCGAGCGGATCATCGAGGACGTGCTGCGGACCTACGTGCCGCACTAAGGGAAGGGCCAGCCCCGCGCGGGCCCGCGCCTATTCCTCTTCGTAGCGCCCCTGCCCCGCGCAGGGGACGCGGCGGCGCACGACGCGGTAGCGGCCCTGGTCGGCGTCGTAATAGCTGCGGCGGACGGTGCAGACCTGGGGCCGGGCCTGCGGGCCATAGGCCAGTCCCACCGTGCCCGCCGGATAGTCGCGGCCGGTGCGGATCATGCCGTCGTCATAATAGACGGGATTGCCGAAGCCCGCGTAGCGGCTGACGGGCGCGGGGGCGGACCGGTGACGGCGCGGCGGGGGCGGCCGGTCGTATTGGCCATAGGCGCCCTGGTCCTGGTAGCGGCCGGCTTCGTCGGGCGGAGCGCGATCGTCCCGTCCATAGCCGTCGTCCCGGGGAGCGCCGCGATCGCCATAGCCGGCGTCGCGATCATAGGCCGGCGACTGGGAGATCGCGTGCTCGTAGGACTGGGCCAGGACCGGGGTCGCGGCCAGGGCCAGCAGGGTGGAGATCAGCAGGGTCCGCATGACGCGCCTCGGGCCGGAGATGGAAGCAACCTAGCCCGGCGGCTCACCCGCCGGAAGACCGCCGATAGGGGCTGGGAAGCGGGATGACGCAGGCCTGGCGGGCGCTGTTGGGAATCCGGCCGCGCGGACAGGGGGCGCAGCCTCCCGGCGAGCGGGAATCGTGGATCAGGTCGCGGCCCCGGGTGGTGCAGTCGCCATTGGGCTCGCCCACCGCGATCGTGACCGGCGCGGCCGCGATCGGCTTGGGGTAGGCCGTCGCGGGTTTCGCGGCCGAGATCGGCCCAGCCGCGATCGGCTTGGCGGCGGTGGGAGACTGGATCGACGGCGGCGCGGCCCCCGGTCCCGCGACCACCGTGCGAACCCCATTGACCGTCTGGTAGACGGTGGGCGTCTCGCCCGGCGCGGACGCGGGCTTGGCGGCCGGCGCCACGCACTTGCCCGCCGGGTCCTTGGTCAGGCCGGGGGGGCACCAGGGCACGTTCGGCGCGGGCCCGGCGGCGACCACGGGGGGCGGCTTGGACGACTGCGCCGCGGCGGTCTGTCCCGCCAGCAGCAGGGCCACGCCCAGGAGCGCGGCGATGGATCGAGACATGCGTCAGCCCCCTCTTCCGGCTTGCCCGCACAGTCTTTCGGACGGCCCGCGCGGTCAAGCTGGACGCCGCCTCACCAGGAATCGATCCAGCGCAGCTTCTTTTCGGTGCGCGGCGGGACGGGCGGCAGGGCCTTCAGCCCGGCCAGCACCCAGCGGCGGGTGTCGGCGGGGTCGATGACGTCGTCCAGGTCGGTCCCCGCCCCGCGGGCCAGGGCCTTGCCGGCCGCATAGGCCCGCGCCACCCGCTCGTCGAAGCTCTTCTTGCGCTCCACCGGATCGGCGATGGCCGCCAGCTCGTTGCGGTAGCCCAGCTTCACCGAACCCTCCAGCCCCATGCCGCCGAACTCGCCCGTCGGCCAGGCGACGCAGAACATGGCCGCCTGGTAGCTGCCCCCGGTCATGGCGATGGCGCCCAGGCCGTAGCTCTTGCGCAGGATCACCGAGAAGATCGGCACCGTGAGGTTCGCCCCAATCACAAACAGCCGCGAACAGTGGCGGATCAGGCCGGTCTTCTCCGCCTCCGGTCCCACCATGTTGCCGGGCGTGTCCGACAGCGACAGCAGCGGGATGTCGAAGGCCTCGCAGAGCTGCATGAAGCGGGCGGCCTTGTCCGAGGCGTCGGAGTCGATGGCGCCGCCGATGTGGTGCGGATTGTTGGCGAACACCCCGACCGGCCGCCCCTCGATGCGGATGAAGGCGGTGATCATGGCCAGGCCGAACTTGGGCCGCAGCTCCAGCACCGAACCCTCGTCGGCGATCAGCTCGATCACCTTGCGCACGTCATAGACCCGCAGCCGGTTCTCCGGGATCGACCGGCGCAGCAGCCGCTGGTCGGCGCAGGTCCAGTCGGCGACCGGGCCCTGGAAATAGGAGATGTACTGCTTGGCCAGGCGCACGGCGTCGGCCTCGTCGTCGGCCAGCACATCGATGGTGCCGTTGGCCTGCATGACCTTCAGCGGCCCGATCTCCTCGGGGCGGAAGACCCCCAGGCCGCCCCCCTCCACCATGGCCGGGCCGCCCATGCCGAGCGCCGAGTCCTTGGTGGCGATGATCACGTCGCAGCAGCCGAGGATGGCGGCGTTGCCGGCGAAGCAGCGGCCGGAATTGATCCCCACCAGGGGCACGGCCCCCGACAGCCGCCCCCAGAACTCGAACCCGCGGGTGAAGCCGCCGCCCTCGGTGTCGCCCGGACGCCCGCCGCCGCCCTCGGTGAAGAAGACCGTTGGCGCCCGCCAGCGCAGGGCCAGCTCGCTCATGCGGTCGAGCTTCTCGTGGTTGTGCGCCCCCTGGGTGCCGGCCAGCACGGTGTAGTCATAGGCCATCACCGCCACCCGGGACTTCTCCTCGGGGAACAGGCCGCCGTTCACCTGGCCCCAGCCCATGACCATGCCGTCGGCCGGGGTCTGGGCGATCAGCTCATCCAGGCTGTGGCGCTTGCGGCGCGCGGCGACGGTGAGCGCGCCGTATTCGGTGAAGCTGCCGGGATCGCAGAGGTCGGCCACGTTCTCTCGCGTGGTCCGCTGCTTGGTCTTCCGCCGCCGGGCCACGGCCTCGGGGCGGGCCTCGTCCAGGGTCAGGCGGTGGCGCTCCAGCACCTCGGCCAGGTCGGGACGGATATGGTCCAGGTCGATGACCTCCTCGGCCTCGCCGGCGCCGCCCTCCACCTCGGCCTCCTCCAGGAAGGCCAGGGGGTGATCCTCGAAGACCGTGTCGCCCTGCGTCACGGTGATCTCACGCACCACGCCGGAGAAGCCGGCGGCCACCACGTGCTCCATCTTCATGGCCTCCATGATGAACAGGGGCTGGCCCATCCGGACGGCGTCGCCCACCGCCACGGAAAGCGCGATCACCGTGCCCTGCAGCGGCGCGCGCAGGGGCTTGGTCCCCTCCGGCCCCTCGGCCTCGGCGTCGGGCTCCGGGGCGGCGACCCGCTCTTCCTTGCCGAGCGCCAGGACGGCCAGGGGATCGGTCGCGTCGATCTGCACGCCCGCGCGCTTGGCCACGCCGCCTGACGCCGCGGCCTCGAAATAGAGTTTGGGCGCCTCGGCCGTCGCGGCCAGCTCGCCCATGGTTTCCTCGATGAAGCGGGTATGGACCTCGCCCACCGCCACCGCCGGATGGGCCAGCAGGCTCTGCAGGAAGCCGATATTGGTTGGGGCGCCCACGATCTTGAATTCCGACAGGGCCCGGTGGGCCTTGGCCACGGCGGTCGGCAGGCCGCCGGCGTTCGCGTGGACGATCAGCTTGGCCAGCAGGGAATCGTAGCGGGCGCTGGTGCGGTAGCCGGCATAGCCGAAGCCGTCGACCCGGACCCCCGGACCCGAGGGCGGCTCGAAGGCCGAAAGCACCCCGCCGGCGGGACGGGCCGAGCCGTCGGCGCCCATGGTCTCCAGGTTGACCCGCGCCTGGACGGCGGTTCCGCGTGGGGTCGGGACCTGCGTCTGGGTGAGGCTCAGGTCGGCCAGGGACTTGCCGCGCGCCACCTCGATCTGCAGGCGGACGAGATCCAGCCCCAGGACCTCCTCGGTCACCGTGTGCTCCACTTGCAGGCGCGGATTGGCCTCGATGAACACCAGGCGCGGCTGCTCGCCCACCTCCACCAGGAACTCCACGGTGCCCAGGCTGCGATAGTGGGCGGCGCGGCCGAGCGCCACGGCGGCCTCGAACAGCTGCTCACGGATCTGCATGGGCAGGGTGTCGGCCGGGGCGATCTCCACCACCTTCTGGCGCTGACGCTGCAGGCTGCACTCGCGGTCCCACAGGTGGGAGACGGTGGCCCCGTCGCCGAGAATCTGCACCTCTATATGCCGGGCGCGGGTCAGGAACTGTTCCACATAGAGGGCGCCGTCGCCGAAGGCCGCCAGGGCCTCGGAGGCGCAGCGCTCGAAGGCCTGCTCCAATTCCTCCACCGTGCGCGCCGGGCGCATGCCGCGCCCGCCGCCGCCCGACACCGCCTTGACCATCACCGCCCCGCCGGCCCCGAGCCCCGCCAGGAAGGCCTTGGCCTGATCCAGCGTCGTGGTTCCCTCCGTCCCCGGCAGGATCGGCACGTCGCAGCGGGCGGCCAGGGCCCGGGCCTGCCCCTTGTCGCCGAACAGCTCCAGGGTCTCGGGGCTGGGCCCCACGAAGGTGACGCCGGCCGCCGCGCAGGACCGCGCGAAGGCGGCGTTCTCGCTGAGGAAGCCATAGCCGGGATGGATGGCGTCGGCGCCCGCCGCCCGGGCCGCCTCCAGGATCTGGGCGCCGTCGAGATAGGCCGCCGGGCCCGAGGCGTTCAGGGCCACGGCCTCGTCGGCCTTGCGGGTGTGGAGGGAGGCCGCGTCGTCCTGGGCGTAGACCGCGACGGTGGGGAGTCCCATCTCGGCGGCGGTGCGGGCGATGCGCACGGCGATCTCGCCGCGGTTGGCGATCAGCAGCTTCTTCACGGACATCCCTACCCTTCGTGGCCGCCTGCGGCCGTCTCATCGTTTATCCCGCCGCCTCAGGGCGCGGGGGCAGACAGCAGGCCCTCGAAGAAGGGCCGCACATAGAGGCTGACCGCCATCTCCGGACTGGCCGCCGGCGCCCAGTAGTGCAGATCGGCGGCCGCATTGATCATGGCGGTGATCATCTGGGCGCCGATATTTGTGTCGACGGCCCGCAGCGAACCGTCGGCGATCCCGTCGCTGATCAGCGAGGCGAAACGGTCGGAGATGCGGTCGAACTTGGCCACCAGCTGCGGCTGGATCGATTCCGGCGCCGAGGTCAGGGCCGAGGTGCGCAGCAGGGGGGCGTTGCCCGACATCTGGTAGGCCACCAGGGCCGCGGCCACGGTGGCCAGGGTCTGCAGGCCGGTGGCGGAGACCGCCTCGGCCTGGCGGATGGCCCTGCGCATCACCTCGACGGTGCGCTCGAAACAGGCGGCCACCAGTTCATCCTTGGTCTCGTTGTGATGATAGAAGGCGCCCTTGGTGACGTTCAACCGCGCGGAGATCTTCTCCACCGAGGCGCCCAGATAGCCCTCCTCGTTGATCAGCTCGGTGGCCGCCCGCAGGAAGAGCTCGCTGGAGATCTCCCCGCCCGCCGGCGGCTCGGGGATCAGGTCCGGCAGGGGCTGAGGGTTCCAGACGGCGCCCGGCGCGGCCAGGCCGTCGGCGGCGATGGAGAGGATGCGCTGGGAGACGCGGCCATAGTCCTCAGGGTCGTGGCGGTGCAGCCAGGCCACCGTCCAGAAGATCTCCGAGACCAGCATGTGGGTGCGCGCGTTCAGCGCCAGCCGGGTCAGGCCCGCCGTCTCCGGCCCCGACAGCAGGCTCCGGGCGCTCCGGAACATGTCGACATAGGCGGCGTTGACCGGCTCGGACTTCAGGGCGCGGACATCGTTGAACACCGCGATGGGCTCGGCCTCCCCCAGGACCGCGCGGTGGCGATAGTCGAAATAGGCGTCCAGGAAGAGGGTCAGGCGCGTCCGCACGTCGGCCCCGGCCCGGCCCGCCGCCAGCAGCGCGTTGAAGCGGGCGATTCCCTGGAGGAAGCAGGCCGCGGCCAGGTCCTCCTTGTTGCGGAAATAGTAGATGACCCCGGTGGGGACCAGGTTCAGCCGGGCGGCCACCTCCCCTAGGGTCATGCCGCGCACGCCCTTGCGGTTCAGCACCTCGACCGCAGAGCTGACGATGGCGCTCTTGCGCTGCTCGAAGCGCCGGGTGGGACCTCGAGTCACCTTTTCCTGCAGCTCGACGCCCTGACTCATCGGCCCATCACTTCGCGCGGTCGTACCGCATCTTCTGAAGTTATCTTAGAGCGTGACAGCCTGAAGTGGCTACCGGTTCAGGCGCCCGTCACGCTCTAAACATACAAAGAGCGAGCCTGTTTATCCGTTTCAGATGAGTCCATCTGAAACGGACAGGCTCTAGCCCGGCCCCACGTCCGGGCGAAAGCCGCCCGGACGTCGAAACCTCAGCTCAGGCGCGCTTCAAGGCCTCGGTGTCGATCGGCAGGCTGCGGATCCGCTTGCCCGTCGCCGCGAAGATCGCGTTGCAGAGCGCCGGAGGCGCCGGTGGTAGGGCCGGCTCTCCCAGCCCGGTGGGCGGATTGTCGGTGATCAGGAAATGCACCTCCACCGGCGGCGCATCGGCCATCCGCAGCAGCGGATAGTCGCTGAAGTTGCTCTGGACCGCGGTCCCGCCCTCGATGGTGATCTTCTGGCCGAGCGCCGCGGACAGGCCGTCGATCACCGAGCCCTGGACCTGGTTGATGGCTCCGGCCGGATTGACGATCTGGCGACCGACATCGGCGGCGACCCAGACCTTGTCGACCTTCACCGACCCGTCGGCGGCGACGCTGGCCTGCACCACCTCGGCGAAATAGCCCATGTGGCTGAAGTGGAAGGCCACCCCCATGCCGGTCCCCGCGGGCAGCTTGGTCTTGCCCCAGCCGGACTTTTCGGCGGCGAGCTTGACCACGCCCCGCATGCGGTCGGCGGCGTAGCCGTCGCGGCCGGGGGTCCCCATCATGGCGCCGTCCCCCAGCAGCTTCAGGCGGAAGGCCACCGGGTCGGCGCCCGCGGCATGGGCCAGCTCGTCGATGAAGGACTGCATGACGAAGGCCAGCGCATTGCTGCCCGGCGCCCGCAGCGGCCCCGTGGGCACCCCCGAGGGGATCAGGGACAGGTCGTAGCGGAAGTTCGGCACGAAGCGGGCCGGGAACTCGCCCGCCGACATGCCGGCGCTGGAGGCGAACTTGCCGTCGGCGCCCAGGCTGACGAAGTGGTCGCGCCAGGCCGTGACGGCGCCCGAGGCGTCCACCCCGCCGGAGAGGAAGTGATAGCCGGCCGGACGATAGAAATCGTGACGCAGGTCGTCCTCCCGCGTCCACAGCAGCTTGACCGGCGCGCCCGCCTGCTTGGCGATCCAGGCGGCCTCGACCATGTAGTCGTTGGCCAGCCGGCGGCCGAAACCGCCGCCGCAGCGGGTCATGTGCAGGGTGATGTCGGCGGGCGCGATCCCCAGGGTCTTGGCCACCAGCTGGCGGCCGGCCTCGGGGTTCTGGGTCGGCGCCCAGATCTCCAGCTTGCCGTCCTTGAAGTGGGCCGTGCAGTTCATCGGCTCCAGGGCGGCGTGGGCCAGGAAGGGATAGGCATAGGCCGCCTCCACCGTCTTGACCGCGGCCTTCAGCCCGGCGGCGGCGTCGCCGTCGTTGCGCTCGGTGCGCAGGGGCGGACCCTTGGAGAGCGCCAGGGCCTGGGCGTCGAAGCCCGCCGTCGACTGCTGCGAGGTCGGGTGGTCGGCCCACTGGATGTTCAGCTTCTCGCGGCCCTTGCGCGCCTGCCACCAGCTGTCGGCTACCACCACCACGCCGGGCAGCAGGCCCGAGAGGTCGGTTCCGCCCTCCACCACGAAGGCCTGGCGCACGCCCTTCACCCCCTTGGCGGCGGCGAGGTCGGCGCTGGCCACCTTGGCGCCGAACACCGGGGCCTTCTCGAAGGTGGCGTAGAGCATGCCCGGAACCACCACATCGATCCCGAACAGCGGCTTGCCGGTGACCAGGGCCTCGGAGTCCACCTGCGGCATGAACTTGCCCAGGATGCGGTAGTCCTTGGGGTCCTTCAGGGCGACGGTCTTGAGGTCCGGCGTCGGCAGGGTCGCGGCCTTGGCGGCCAGCGACCCATAGGTCGCCGTCTTCCCCGAGGCCTTATGATGCACGACCCCCGACAGAGTCGTGCATTCGGCGGCCGGGACCCCCCAGGTCTGGGCGGCCGCGGCCACGATCATGGCCCGGCCCGCGGCGCCCACCCGGCGCAGCTCGTCCCAGTGCAGGGGGGTGGCCATGCTGCCGCCGGCGAACTGGCGGCCATAGGTGGCCGGATCGCCGTCGGCCTGCTTCGTCGTCACCGAGTTCCAGTCGACGTCGAACTCCTCGGCGATGATCATCGGCAGGGAGGTCTTGATGCCCTGGCCGATCTCCGGGTTCTTGGAGACGATGGTGACCCTGTTGTCCGGGGTCAGGCTGACATAGGCGTTGAGCTTGGCGGGCGTCTCCGCCGCCCCGGCCTTGCCGGCCACGCTGAAGGACAGCATCAGCCCGCCGGCCAGGGCGCCGGTCTTCAGCAGGTCGCGGCGCGAGGCGCCGTCCGTGAAACCGTCGGCCATCTTACGCCTCCACCTTCTGGCCGGAGGCCTGTTTGATCGCCGCGCGGATGCGGATGTAGGTGGCGCAGCGGCAGATGTTGCCGCTCATCGCTGAGTCGATGTCGGCGTCGGCGGGCTTGGGCGTGGCGTTCAGCAGGGCGGTGGCCGACATGATCTGGCCGGGCTGGCAGTAGCCGCACTGGGCGACGTCCAGCTCCATCCAGGCCTGTTGGACCTTCTTGCCGTTGGGGGTGGCGCCGACCCCTTCGATAGTGAGAACCTTGGCGGCGCCGACGCTCTCGATGGGGAAGGCGCAGGACCGCACCGGCTGGCCGTCGACATGGACGGTGCAGGCGCCGCACTGGCCGATCCCGCAGCCGAACTTCGGCCCCAGGATCCCGAGCCCGTCGCGCAGGGCCCAGAGCAGGGGCGTGCCCGCCTCGACATCGACGCTCCGGGCCTTGCCGTTGACGTTGATCTTGTAGGCCATCGCGCCTGCTCCCCATTCTATCGTTGGGGAAATTCTAGCGGGGGGTTTGGACCTTAGCCAGCCAGAGGAATGGCGCCGGTGAGGATTCCCGCCCCCAGCAGCACGAGGGAGAGCGCCACGGCCCAGGCCAGGGTGAACCTCTGGTGCTGGGCAAGCTCCACCCGCACCAGGCCCACCAGCAGATAGGTCGACGGCACCAGGGGCGAGAGCAGGTGCACCGCCTGGCCGGTGAGCGAGGCGCGCGCCATCTCCACCGGGGCGATTCCGTAGGGCGTCGCGGCCTCCGACAGGATCGGCAGGATGCCGAAATAGAAGGCGTCGTTGGAGATGAAGAAGGTGAACGGCATGGCCAGCAGGGCGATGACCGGCGCCATGTAGGGGCCGAGCGCCGGCGGGATCAGGCCGGTGACGCTGCCGGCCATGGCGTCGGTCATGCCCGTGCCATTGAGGATGCCGGTGAAGATGCCGGCGGCGAAGATCAGGCTGATCACCGGCAGGATGTTGGGGGCGTGGGCCGCGATCCGCGCCTTCTGCGCCGCCAGCGAGGGATAGTTCAGCACCAGCGCGATGGCGGTGGCGATCATGAACAGCGCCGGCAGCGGCAGGACCCCGAGCACCAGGCCCGCCAGCAGGGCCAGGGTCAGGGCGAGGTTGGCCAGGATCAGCTTGGGCCGTTCGGTGAGGTCGTTGGTCCGCACCAGGTCCTCGGTGAGGTCGGCGTCCCCCGGATCGCGCACCGTCCCGTCCGACGACAGGGCCGCCAGCCGGCGCCGCTCGCCGCGTCCAAGACCGTAGGCCGCCAGCAGGATGAAGGCCGCGCCGGCCAGCATGGCCGGGATCATCGGCACAAACACCGCCCCGGCGTCGAGGTGCAGAGCGCTCGCCGCTCGCGCCGTGGGGCCGCCCCAGGGGGTGATGTTGGTCACCCCACAGGCCAGCATCAGCAGGCAGGCCAGGATCAGCGGATTGAGCCCCATCCGCCGGTAGAGCGGAATCATGGCCGTGCAGCAGATCAGATAGGTGGTGGAGCCGTCGCCATCCATGGAGACCAACAGGGCCAGGACCGCCGACCCCACCACGATCCGCATCGGGTCTCCGTGCACGACGCGGACGATCAGCCGCACCAGGGGATCGAACAGGCCCGCATCGGTCATCAGGCCGAAGAACAGGATGGCGAAGGCCAGCATCACCCCGGTGGGGGCGAGCGCCTTCACCCCCTCCAGCATCATGGGACCCAGATCGGCGCCGTGTCCCGCCAGCAGGCCGAAGGCGACCGGGGTGAGGATCAGGGCCACCAGGGCCGAGACGCGACCGGTCATGATCAGGGTCATGAAGGTCGCCACCATGGCGAAGGCGAGCAGGGTCAGCATGCGGTCTCCCACCCGCCGTCTTGTCGCTAGGTCTGCGCCGGGAACTCCAGCCTCGCCGAGAATCCCTCCGGCTCAAAGGCGCTATCGATGCGGCCGCCCTGCGGGCGAAGGGCCGCCTGCAGCAGGCGGCTGCCGAAACCGATGCGGCCGGGCTTGCTCACCGGGGGGCCGCCGCGCTCGCGCCAGAGGAAGGCCGAGCGCCCGGGCTCGGCCGCGACCCTGCTGACCTCGATGTGTCCGGCCGAGATCGACAGGGCGCCGTACTTGGTGGCGTTGGTGGCCAGCTCATGCAGCAGCAGGGCGAGCGCCAGGGCCAGGTCGGGGTTGAGCCTCACCGTCCCGAGCTCGGGGTCCAGCCTGATCCGCGCGCCGTCGAAGGGGCGCAGGGCTTCCGTCAGCAGGGACAGCAGATCCGGGGGCCGTCCGCCGGCGCCGGTCATCAGGTCCTGGGAGCGGGCCATGGCCTCCAGCCGCGCGGTAAGCAGCTGCTGGTATTCGGCCACGCTGGAGGCGCTGCGGCCGGTCTGGCTGACGATGGCCAGCACCATGGCCAGGCCGTTCTTGCCCCGGTGCGCCAGCTCCCCCATCACCAGACGCTGACGCGCCTCGGCGGCCTGGCGTTCGGTGATGTCGAGGGAGGTCCCCACCACGACCTTGGGACCGCCGTCGTCGAACATGATGCGGCCTGAGGACGAGAGCCAGCGGATGGCGCCGTCCGACGACACGATGCGATGGTCGAGGGCGAAATCGCCGCCCTTGACGTCCCTCGCCTCGACGAAGGCCGCGTTCAACCGGGACCGGTCTTCGGGATGGATCGCGGCGATGAAGGACGGGAGGGACACCTCGGCCTCCGGCGCGAGGCCGAACAGGGTCTTGGTGTGCTCCGACCAGGTCAGCTTGCGGGCGCGGATGTCGTAGTCCCAGAAACCAAGGCCGGTGGCGTCCACCGCCACCTCCAGCCGCCGCCGCTGTTCCTCCAGCTCAAGCTCCGCCCGCTTGCGGGGGGTGATGTCGATCTGGATGCCGTCCCACAGGGTCCATCCGTCGCGGTCCGACCGAGGCGCCGAGGTGATGCGATGCCAGCGGACCTCCCCGTCGGGCCGGTGGAAGGCCAACTCGATGTCCAGGGGCGTGCGGGCCAGGATCGCCTGCCGGGTCGCCCCTGCGGCGCGCTCCCGATGCTCGGGCGCCACGAGTCCGAAGAAGACGGTTGGATCGGCCATGACCGCCTCGGCGGTCACGCCATTGAGGGCCAGGCAGTTTTCGGAGACGTAGACGAAGCGCCGTTCCGCCGCATCGGGCGAGGCCTCCATCTGGTAGACCATGCCCAGCGCCATGGCCGGCGCCAGGGCGCGAAAGGTCGGATCGCGCGCTTCGGACGGCGGCTTTCCCACGAGACGGCTCCCGAGCGCCCGGAATTGGGCGGCCGGCACTCTGGTCTGGCGCAGCTTACCCTACAACTGCGAATAACGACGCATCCCTAACGAGAGAGAAAATAAGGCGTTTCCCGCTTTAGTTGCGGGTCAAAACCGCCGCCGCGACCTCGTCCCGCCGGCGATCAGGGCAGCAGGACCACCGAATCAGGCAGCTCGTTGGGATTGTCGTCGGGGGTCGACGGGAAGTGTTGCGCCAGGATGGCGCCGCACAGGGCGATGGCCGCCTCGAAGCCCTCGCCGGGCTTCTTGGCGCGAATGCCGTCGATCAGGGCGGCCATGGCCTGGTCCCAGACCTTGGGGTCGACCTTGGCGGCGACACCCTCGTCGGCGATCAGTTCGGCCATGCGCTCGACGGTCGAGACATAGATCAGCACCCCGGTGCGCTCCCGGGTGGCGGCGAGGTTCTTGGCCAGGAACTGCTCCTGGGCCCGGCGCCGCACACGCTCGCGCTTCAGACCCTTGGGAGTCAGCAGGCGTCGCAGGGGTTTGATCGCCCCCACCACGAGGGCCACCAGGACGAAGAGCGCGCCCTGCAGCAGGATGGCCCCCATCAGGGCGCCGCGAACGGCCTGTTCGGCCACCGCCCCGATCTGGGCGGCGGTCCAGCCGGTGAGGATGTCTGGCGCCGTCACCTCGATGCCGCCGGCCAGCAGGACCGCCGGGGCGGCCAGGGCGGCGATGGCGGCCCAGGCCACGGGCACCTCGCGGTAATCCGAGGACTCCCTGGCCACCACGGTGTAGATCTCGCCCTTGGTGCGCAGTTCGGCGCGGGTCACCGCGGCCTCGATGCGCGTGCGGTCGGCCTCTGAAAGCATCACCATCCTCCTGAAGAGCCGCCGCCGCCGAACGATCCGCCGCCGCCGCTGAAGCCGCCGCCGCCATGGTCGCGACCGCCGCCTCCGCCGCCGGAGAGCAGCAGGGGCAGCAGCCACCAGAAGCCGCCGCCGGCGCGGCGGCCGCGGCCGCGGCCGCGGCGGCCGGCCCGCAGGATGCCGCTGAGCACCCAGAAGATGATCACCACGATGAAGATGATCACGCCGGGCAAGCTGGACTCCGACTCAGGCTCCGGCGTGGGGGTCGCCGCCGCGATGGCCTTGGCCTGATCGTCTGGCAGGGAAAGCTGGCCGATCACCGCCTCGGCGCCGGACATCACCCCCTCCTCCATCTTGCCCGACCGGAAGGCGGGCAGGATCTTATTCTGGATGATCAGGCTCGACAGGGCGTCGGTGAGGATGCCCTCCAGGCCATAGCCGACCTCGATCCGCACCTTCTTGGCGTTGGGCGCCACCAGCAGCAGGACCCCGTCATTGCGGGTCTTGTCGCCGATGCCCCAGGCGCGGCCGAGCTGGTAGCCGTAGTCCTCGATCTCGTAGCCCTGCAGATCGGGCAGGGTCGCCACCACCATCTGGCGGCCGGTCTTGGTCTCCAGGTCGGCGAGCTCGGTGGTCAGCCTCTGCTCGGCGTCGGGCGACAACAAGCCGGCCTGATCCACCACCCGCCCGGTGAGCGGGGGGAACTTGGGGGCGGCGAGCGCCGCGCCGGCCATCACAAAGAGGCCGAGGACCGCGAGGACCAGCAGGCCCCGCGGTCCCTTGCGCTGGGTCATTGGGCCGGCGCGGCCGGGAGGGTGGACACCGCCGGCGCCGTCGTCGGCGAGAAGCTGACGCTGGGCGCGGCTTGCGCGGCGGCGTTGGCCTGGAACATCACCATCGGCTTGGAGCCGCTATGGACGGTGGAGGCCCAGAAGCTGTTGGGGAACTTGCGGAACTCCAGATTGTAGTCGCGGACCGCCTCGTTGTAGTCGCGGCGCGACACCGTGATCCGGTTCTCGGTGCCCTCAAGCTGGCTCTGCAGGGCCAGGAAGTTCTGGTTGGACTTCAGGTCCGGGTAGTTCTCCTGGATCATCATCAGCCGGCCGAGCACGCCCGACAGCTTGTCCTGGGCGGCGGCATATTGCTGGAACTGGGCCGGGTTGGTCAGGGTCGAGGCGTCCACCTTGACCTGGGTCGCCGAGGCGCGGGCCTCGGTCACCGCGGTCAGGACGCTCTTTTCCTGGGCGGCGTAGCCCTTCACCGTCTCCACCAGATTGGGGATCAGGTCGGCGCGACGCTGATACTGGTTCTGGACCTCGGCCCACTGAGCCTTGGCGCGCTCTTCCTTGGTGGGGATGTTGTTGATCCCGCAGCCGACGATCAGGACAGGCGCGAGCACCAGGAGGGCGGCGCGCGCGAGGCGATTGCGAAGCGTGGACAAGTGTGTGGCTCCTTGAGAGCAGCGTCAGGAACGAGCATGACTGGCAGCCTATGTGGCCTCGACCTTGATCACGCGCAACGGTGGCGGGATTAAGCTTTGGAAAGCTCAGCGGGGCAAGGGCGGTCTATTTCCGCAGGCTCGCCGTCTGGTCGCGGATCGCCTTGAATTCCGAACCGGGTTTCCAGGCCGGCCAGTCCTTGGGATCGGACGCGATGGCCTTGCCCATCGAATAGAGCAGTTCCACATCCTGGGCCGCGCCGCGCAGGTCCCAGTCGGGGCTCCAGGCGTCGCAGGGCTGGTGGTAGCAGTAGGCGGTATAGTCGCTGACCCACTTGTCGCCGGCCTCGCGGCCGCCGGTGACCAGGTCGGCCCCGCCGCCCAGCCCCATCATCAGCATCACCGGCACGCCGTGCTTGGCCAGGCTGAAATGGTCGGCGCGGAAAAACAGGCCGCGCTCCGGATGGGCGTCGGGCGTCACCGTCCGACCTTGCGCCTTCGCCGCGGCGATCAGGCGGTCGTCGAGCTGGCTCTGGCCATAGCCCACCAGCACCACGTCCTTGGACGGTCCGGCGGTCTGCAGAACGTCCATGGTGAAGTTGGCCGCCATCTGGTCCAGCGGCGTGGTCGGATGGACGCCGTAATATTCCGACCCCAGCAGGCCGCGCTCCTCCGCCGTCCACGCGGCGAACAGGGTGGTGCGGGCTGGGCGCGGGCCGGTGGCGAAGGCGCGCGCGATCTCCAGCACGCCGGCCACCCCGATGGCGTCGTCGGCCGCCCCGTGACGGACCTTGTCGCCACCCACCGGCGCCCCCAGACCGAAGGCGTCCCAGTGGGCGGAGAACATCACGCTCTGCGCCGGCTTGCTGGCGCCGGTCAGCTTGGCCAGCACGTTGCGGCTGGTGACCTGGCTGTGGGTCACGCCATAGTCGGCGGAGAAGGTGGCGCCGGTCAGCGCCACCGGCTTGAAATCCGCCGACCGGGCGCTGGTCTTCAGGGCCTCGAAGTCCAGCCCCGCCGACTTGAACACATCCACCGCCAGGTCGCGCTGGATCCAGCCCTGCAGCAGCAGCTTGTCCTTGGCCGGATCGGGCCGGACGATGTCGAAGCTCTCGCCGTTGGAGGCCGCCACCGTCGACCAGCCATAGCCGGCGCCCGGCGTCTCGTGGACGATCAGGGCGGCGATGGCGCCCTGGCGCACCGCCTCCTCGTACTTGTAGGTCCAGCGGGCGTAATAGGCCGCCGCCTGGCCGCCGAACTTGCCGGCCACGGGCTCGCCGGCCTGCGCCTCGAAGTCGGGGTCGTTGATCAGGAAGACCGCCACCTTGCCCTTCAGATCGACGCCCTTGAAGTCGTCCCAGCCGCGTTCGGGCGCCTTGACCCCATAGCCGACGAAGACCATCGGGGCGTCCTCGATACTGACGTGATCCACCGGCCGCAGGGTGGCGACATTGATCTGTTGGGCCTGTTCCAGGGCGGTGGCCTTGCCGCCCACCGAGACGCTGAGCTTGGCCCCCGGCTGCACCTGGAGCCGCTGGAGCTGGACCTCCTGGGTCCAGCCGCCCTTGTCCCCGGCCGGCTCCAGCTTCAGGACCTTGAACTGACCGATCAGGTAGTCGACCGTCTTCTGCTCGCCGGGCGAACCGGGAGAGCGGCCCTCGAACTCGTCAGAAGCCAATTGATTGACGATGGCCGACAGCCGCGCCGGGTCGATGGGCCCCGAGGTCTGCGCCTGGGCGGTCCCAGCCATCAGGGCGGCGGCGAGGACGAGGGCGACGGTCTTCATGGGCGGGACTCCAAACTGGAGGCCGACCCTAAGGCCCTCGTCAGGCCCGCGAAAGCTCCGCCTCCACCGCGCCCAGCCGGTCCTTGCCGAAGAACATCTCGCCGTCGACGAAGAAGGTCGGCACGCCGAAGGCGCCCCGGGCCACGGCGGCCTCGGTGTTGGCGACGAGTTCGGCCTTCACCTCCGGATCCTGGGTCGCCTCCAGGATCGCCTTGGCGTCGAGGCCGGCCTTGGCGAGCACGCCCGCCACCACCTCCGGATCGTCCATCTTCAGCCCCTGCTCCCACATGGCGCAGACCACGGCCTCCAGATAGGCGTCGCCCACCCCGGCCCGCCGCGCCGCCACCAGGCCGCGCATGATCAAGAGCGTGTTGACCGGGAAGTGGGGGTTGGAGCGATAGGCGGTCAGGCCATGGGCGGCGACGAAGCGCAGGGTCTCCAGGCCCTCATATTCCAGCTTGCCCTTCACCCCGCCGAAGGCGGTGACCGGCGACTGATTGCCCGTGGCCTTGAAGATGCCCCCCAGCAGGCAGGGGATCAGGTTGACCGTGGCGCCGTGGCGGGCGGCGATCCCGGGCAGGACCTTCCAGGCCAGGTAGCCGTTCGGGCTGCCGAAATCGAAGATGAAGTCGATCGTCTTGGCCATCACCAGGTCTCCTTCCAGGGGCGCAGATCCAGTTCGTGGGTCCAGGCCGAGCGTTGCTGATTGTGCAGCCAGACATAGTTCGCGGCTATGTCTTCCGGCTTGAGGATCTCGTCGCCGGCCAGTTTGGCCGCGACGGCCTCGGGGGAATTGTTGGTGCGGGTGAAGACCCCGTCGATGGCGCCGTCCACCACGATGTGGGCGACATGGATCCCCACCGGTCCCAGTTCGCGGCCGGCGGTCTGGGCGACCGAGCGCAGGGCCGCCTTGGCCGAGGCGAAGGCCGAGTACATCTTGCCGCCACGCATGGACGCGGTCGCGCCGGTGACCAGGATCGTGCCCCGACCGCGGGGCGTCATGACGCGGGCGGCTTCACGAAGGGTCAGGAAGCCCGCGAAGCAGGCCATCTCCCAGACCTTCTGGAACACCCGTGTGGTGGTCTCGACGATGCCGAAGCGGACGTTCGCGCCGATGTTGAAGACCACCACCTCCAGCGGACCGACCTCGGCCTCCACCCTATCGAACAGGGCCACCATCTCGGCCTCGTCGCGGGCGTCGACCCCGAAGGCGTGGGCCTTGCCACCGGCTTTGCGGATGTCTTGCGCGAGCGCCTCGAGTTGGTCGAGGTTGCGGGCGCGGCGGGTGACACAGACGGTCATCCCCTCGGCGGCGAAGGCCTTGGCGATGGCGCCGCCGACTCCATCCCCGGCCCCGATCACCAGACAGACCTTTGGCGCCGCTTGCAGTTTAGAAGCCATGGCCTCACCTGAGTTCAGTTTCTGGACGAACCATCGTATTGAATCTGGACCCAGTCAATGAGATAACGTCAAGGCACGAAAGGACCACCGCCCGTGAAGTGGGAAGACCTCGCCGACCAGCCCTGCTCCATCGCCCGCTCGGTGGCGGTGATCGGCGACCGCTGGACCCTGATGATCCTGCGCGACTGCTTCCTGGGGGTGCGGCGGTTCGAGGCCTTCCAGGCGCGGCTGGGGATCTCTCGCACCATCATCACCGAGCGGCTGAAGCTGCTTGTGGAGGAGGGCGTGCTGGCCAAGGTCCCCTATCAGGACCGCCCGGTCCGCCACGAATACCGCCTGACGCAGAAGGGCCTGGACCTCTATCCGGTGGTCATGACCATCGTGACCTGGGGCGACCGCCACTATGCGGGCGAGGCCGGCGCCCCCCTGCTCCACCGCCACAAGGCCTGCGGCTGCGACTTCCATCCGGTGATGACCTGCTCGGAATGCCACGCCCCGGTCGGCGCCAGGGACGTGGAGACGCGAGCCGGTCCGGGCGCCGCCTAGCTTTCGGCGATCCGCCTCAGGCCTGGCGCGTCGCGGACCTCGATCTGACCGTAGCCGAGGGTGAGCAGGCCTGCCTTTTGGAAGCCCAGCAGATAGAAGTTCACGGTCTTGCGGGAGAGGCCCATCATCTCGGCCAGGGCCTGCTGATTCATGCGCAGGGACGGGCCGCCGGTGCGGGCCATGATGTCGAGGCGCGAGGCCAGCCTCTGGCGCGGCGGCAGGGCCACGGCCTCGGCGGCGATCATCAGGGCGCCGCGCAGTTGCAGATAGACCAGCGCCGCCACCGCCTGCCAGACCTCCGGCCGCTCCGCCGCGATCCGGGTCAGGGCATGGTCGGGGACCACCAGCAGCACGGTCTCCTCAACGCAGATGAGGGTCACCAGCCTGGGTCCCCCGCCGAACCGCAGGGTCTGGCCCAGGGCCACCCCGGGACCTGCCTGCCCAAACAGCACCTCGCGCCCGCCCGGCGCGGCGCACATCATCTGCACGGCGCCCTCCACCACCAGGGTGATGCCGGTCTGCTCATCCCCCTCCGACTGCGCCCAGGCCCCGGCCGGCAGGTTGACGATGCGGCCATGGGTCAGCAGGGCCTCCACCATCTCCGGCCCATGGCCCTGTAGCCAGACGGCCTTGGTCAGCAGTTCAGCGGCGCGCTCGCGAGGGCTCATTCTAAATTGTAACCTTGGTGACAAACTTCGCCAAGCCGCCGACCTAGGCTCTCCTCAACAGGAGCCCGCCATGACCACGACCCGCGACCTCTCGATCCGCCCCACGCAAGGCTGCGGCGCCCTGGTTCAGGGTGTCGACTTGAACCGGGCCACCGAGGCCGAGATCGACCTGATCCGCGCCACCGTTTTCGACCGCGGCGTGGCCTTCATCCACCGCCAGCAGATGACGCCCGAGCAGCAGATCGCCTTCGCCAGGCGCCTCGCCCCCATCGTCGTCAACCGCTACTTCCCCAAGACCGAGCGCCATCCCGAGATCGCCAAGGTCGAGAAGACTCCCGAGCAGAAGACCAACATCGGTGGCGGCTGGCACACCGACCACAGCTATGACGCGGCGCCCGCCATGGGCTCGGTGCTGCTGGCCATCGAGACGCCGCCCACCGGCGGCGACACCCTGTTCGCCGACATGTACGCCGCCTACGACGCCCTCTCCGATGGCCTGAAGGCGACGCTCGCCACCCTCAAGGCGCACCACGCGTCGGAGCACGTCTTCGGGGAGAGCAGCGTCTACGCCATGAGCGACCGCGCCGAGCTTGCCGGCCACAAGGACGTGCCCGAGGCGATCCATCCGATGGTCATCACCCACCCGGGCAGCGGCAAGAAGGCGCTCTACGTCAATCCGGCCTTCACCACCGGCATCGTCGGCTGGACCCGCGAGGAGAGCCTGGCCCTGCTGGGCTACCTCTACCAGCACGCCGTCAAGCCGCAGTTCGTCCACCGCTTCCAGTGGGCCAAGGGCTCCATGGCGATCTGGGACAACCGCTGCACCTGGCACCAGGCGATGAACGACTATCCCGGCCAGTACCGCCTGATGCACCGCATCACCCTGGACGGCGGCCCGTTGAGCTAGGCGTCAACCCCACCCCTGTCATCCCGGTTTCCGCGCGAGCGGAAGACCGGGACCCAGAAGCACCGATATCTCCGGCACGCCCGGCGCCCCTGGGTCCCTGTATATTTGCCTGACGGTCTGGCTGGTGCTGGATTGAGGCGGGCGTAGCTCGTTGGGTCCCTGGTCGATGAGGCCGGTGTTCCGGCAAGGGCGCGTCCGCCGGTCAGCTTTTTCCGAACAGTCGCACGGGCGGAGCG
>NZ_JAUSLW010000043.1 GCF_030645195.1 Phenylobacterium sp.
TTGCAGACTCGGGCGTGCGCGGGGCTATAGCTAATTGATGACGCCGATTACAACCACCGCCGAACTGGCGGCGTACTGTGACAAAATCAAAGGCCAGCCTTTCGTCGCCGTGGACACCGAGTTCATGCGCGAGACGACCTACTGGCCCAAGCTCTGTCTGATCCAGGCCGCCGCCCCGAATGCCGAAGCCGTTATCGACCCCTTGGCCGAGGGCTTGGACCTTGAGCCGTTCCTGGAGATTCTCCGGGACGAGAGCATCGTGAAGGTGTTCCACGCCGCCCGGCAGGACGTCGAAATATTCAACAATCTCAAGGCGATGCCCAAGTCTCTGTTCGACAGCCAGGTGGCCGGCATGGCTGCGGGCTATGGCGAGCAGATCGCCTATGACGCCCTGGTCCGACAGATGCTGAAGATCGAGTTGGACAAGTCCAGCCGCTTCACCGACTGGGCCCGGCGGCCCCTCACAGAGGCTCAGCTGACCTACGCCCTGGCCGACGTGACCCACTTGGCGGCGCTCTATCCGATCCTCAAGGCGCGGCTTGAAAAAGAGGGCCGCCTGGCCTGGGTTCACGACGAGATGCAGAATCTCTGCGATCCCGCCGTCTATGACGTGGAGCCGGAGAACGCCTGGAAGCGGCTAAAGCCGCGTCGACACACCTCGAAGTACCTGGCCGTCTACAAGGCCGTGGCCGCATGGCGCGAGCGCACCGCCCAGCAGCGTGACCAGCCGCGCGGCCGCATCCTCAAGGACGAGGCCATCGACGAACTGGCCACCCAGGCGCCGACCGACGCCGGGGCCATCGACCGCCTTCGCTCGGTGCCCAAGGGCTTCTCCGGCTCGCGCTTCGGACCCGACCTGATCGACGCCATCAAGGAGGCGTTGAAGGATCCCGACGCCTACGCCCCGGTGATCGAGCGCAGCAAGACCGCGGTCTCGCCGGCGGCGGGCGCCGTGGTGGAGCTGCTCAAGGTGCTGCTGAAGGCCCGGGCCGAGGACGCCGGGGTGGCGTCGAAGCTGATCGCCACGGTTTCCGATCTCGAGCTCATCGCCAATGACGATGACGCCAAGACCCCGGCCCTGACCGGCTGGCGGCGCGAGGCCTTCGGTGAGGACGCCCTGAAGCTGAAACGCGGCGAGCTGGCCCTGGTGCTGGACGGCGCCCGGGTGCGGGTGGTCGAGGTGCGGCGCGCGCCCAAGGTCAGCGCGGCGGAATAATGCGCCTGCTGCTGAACCTCCTTTGGTTCGTGTTCGGCGGCTGGCTCTCGGGCCTGCTGTGGATTCTGTCTGGCGTGTTGCTGGCCATCACCGTCGTCGGCCTGCCCTGGGCCTTCGCCGCCTTCCGGATCGCCGGGTTCAGCGCCTGGCCCTTCGGGCGGCAGGTGGTGGCGCGCGACCTTCATACGGGCCGCGAGGACCTGGGCACCGGGGGCGTCGGCTTCCTGATGAACGTGGTGTGGTTCATCCTGGGGGGCTGGTACCTGGCGCTCAGCCACCTGATGCTGGCCGTCGCCCAGGCGGTGACCATCATCGGCATCCCCTTCGCGGTCCAGAACGTGAAGCTGGCGATCATCTCCCTAGCCCCGGTGGGCAAGACGGTCGTCGAGGTCTGAACCAGCAGGAAGCGGTGGATAAGTTCGCCGCCCCACCGGCCAAGCCTTTCGACCCCCCGCGTCCCCCGGTCCTGCACCGCTTTTCCACCGCTCGCCCACCGCTCGCCCACCGGGTGCGCCAAGACCGCGCTTTCCGGAAAACCGGGGCGGGCACACGCTCATGAGGTCGAGGGCGGCATGTCGGGCGACCGACGGGTCGCCCTCTTGCTCTTGCGCGGTCGGTCAGAGACCGACCTCGGCAGGGGAGGCCTCGTTGATCAGGGGTTCGCCGGCCAGGTAGCGCTTGAGGTTGTCGACGAACAGCTGGTCGCCGCGGGCGGGCGTCCCTTGGCCGGAATTGGAGGTGTGGGCGCTGATCCGCACCTTGGGGTGATCCCACATCCAGTGGTCGGCGGGCAGGGGCTCGGTCTGGAAGACGTCCAACACCGCGTGGCCGGGCTTGTCGGCCTCCAGGCCCCGCTTCAGGGCGTCCTCGTCCACCAGGCCGCCTCGGCCGATATTGATCAGGATGGCGCCGGGCTTCATGGCGGCGAAGAAGGCGGCGTCAGCCATGTCGCGGGTCTCGTCGTTCAGCGCACAGGCCAGGACCACCACGTCGGTCTGAGGCAGGATCTTGGCCAAGCCCGCCAGGGTGACGGTGGCGTCGGCCAGGGGATCGGCCTTGTCGCTGCGGCGCACGACGGTCAGATGGACACCGAAGGGCTTGATGCGCCGGGCGATCTCCGCGCCGATGGCCCCGGCGCCCACGATGGCCCAGCGGGTCTGGCTGACCTCGCGATAGGGGGTCGATTTCCAGGTGTGGGACGCCTGCAGTGCGCGCTGGGCGTCGATGGGGACGATCAGGGCCAGGCCGTGGGCCACGACATATTCCGCGATCGCCACGGCCTGGGCGTTGCTCTTGGAGAGCCGCACCCCCTTGGCCATCACCGACTTGAACACCGGGGCGTCGATGCCGGCGTTGAAGGTCTGCATCCACTTGGCCTTGGTCCCCTTGAGGACCCTGCCCATCAGGGCCGGCAGCTGGCCCGCGCCATAGGCGTCCAGGGTGGTCCAGACGATCTCGGGATCCACCTCCCCGGCGGGGATGTCGACGCCGTTCCGCTGGAAGCTCTCCGGTCCGGTCAGGGTCACGATGTCGAGGTCGCCGGCGAAGGGACTGATCCGGGCCTTCACCCGCTCATAGGCCGCCGCGCTGAGGAGGAGCTGCATCGGGTCAGGCCATTTCGAGCTTGAGTTTCAGGGCTTGGGCCAGGGTGGCGGCGCGCTTGGCGGTCTGTTCCCCCAGCAGCATGTCATGCCAGCCCTCGTCGGCGGTGAGGCTGAGGCGGCTGTCGTCGATCACCAGGCTGGCGTGGGGCAGCAGGGTGGCGTTGCGGCCGGAGAGGTCGCAGCCCAGGCGCACGGCGGCGCCCAGGGCCCGGGCCCGTTGGCGCCGCTCGGTGGAGAGCACCTTGGCGATGGTCCCGGGCTCGGGGGTGACCGGGGCGCTGGAGTGGCGGGCGAAGGCGGCGCAGGCCAGGAAGGCGCGCTCGGCGTGGGTCATGCCGGCGATGGGGGCCCGCAGCACCTGGTCGAAGGCGAGGTCGGCGCGATGGTCGGGGTGCAGGCGCGCGCCCAGGTCGGCCAGGCGGCAGGCCGCGGCGGCGAGGACGGGGTCGCGCTCGCCGAACACCGGCGGCAGCTTGGCGAAGGCCCGGGTCAGCCAGGTCTCCAGGGCCAGGCCCAGGTCGTGGGAGAGGCCGCGCACGGCGGTCAGCGCCTCGCAGCCCTCGATGAGCGGATCGCGGGTGCGCTCCTCCGCCGACATGGCCTCCAGCAGCAGGCCTTCGCGCAGGCCGTAGGCGGAGATCACCACCTTCTCGACCCCCAGACGCTCGATCAGGGCGTCCAGCACCAGGGCGGAATAGGGCAGGGTGTCGAACCGCTTCTTGGACAGGCCCTGGATGCGCTCCAGGGAGCCGCGGGACTGGCGGCTGACGAAGCGGGCCACGTCAACGGCGTCGGCGCGGGTCATCTCATACTGGTGGGCGACGCGCAGAGGGTAGTCGGCCATCACCATGTGCAGCAAGGCCAGGTTGCGCCAGGCGCCGCCCACGGCCTGGAACTGCGGGGTGGCGAATCTCTGGTCCAGGGGCGCGAGCGCTGTGTCGATCCGCTTGCGCGTGCGCTCGAGGTCCAGGGCGCGCGGGGCGCCCAGGGCGAAGGGGCCGAGCGGCAGGGTGACGCCGTCGCCGGACTGGCCGTCGTCCAGGCGGATCAGTTCCAGGCTGGAGCCGCCCAGGTCCCCCACCACGCCCTTGGCGTCCGGCTGACCGGCCATGACGCCGAGGGCCGCGTATCGGGCCTCCTCCTCGCCGGTGAGGATGCGCACCCGCAGGCCGGTCTCGGCCTGGACGCGGGCCAGGAACTCCCGGCCGTCGACGGCCTCGCGCACGGCGGCGGTGGCCACCACCATGATCTCCGAGGCGTTGAGGCCGTCCAGCACCGCGCGGAAGCGGCGCATGGCCGCCATGGCGGTCTCGATCCCCTCGGGCGACAGCCGGCCGGTGGCGGTCAGGTCGCGGCCGAGGCCGGCCAGGGCCTTCTCGTTGAAGACGGTCCAGATCGCCCGGCCTTCCAGCCGGTAGATGACGAGACGGACGGAATTCGAACCCAGGTCGATGACGGCGGCCTGGCGACCGGGGGGACTATCCGTGCGTGGCCACATGATCGATCGCGCGCGGCATGTCCTTCACCTTCTGCCCCCGGCCCGACAGGCTGGGATTGGTCATGAAGTACTCGTGCGCGGAGAAGGCGCCCGGGTGGTCCCACGACGGATCGCGGGTATAGCGGCCCTCGCCGTCCAGCGTCCAGCTCTGCGCTTCATCCTTGAGATTGGCGACCATGATCTGCTGCAGGACCTGCTGGTGGACGGTGGGGTTCTCCACCGGGGTCAGGCACTCCACGCGGCGATCCAGGTTGCGCGGCATCCAGTCGGCCGAGGAGATGAAGACCCGCGTCTCCGCCGAGGGCATGGCCGCGCCGTTGGCGAAGGCCACGATGCGGGAATGCTCCAGGAAGCGGCCGACGATGGACTTGACCCGGATGTTCTCCGACAGGCCGACGACGCCGGGGCGCAGGCAGCAGATGCCGCGCACCACGAGGTCGATGGAGACCCCGGCCTGGCTGGCCTCGTACAGGCGGTCGATCAGGACCGGGTCGACGATGGAGTTGAGCTTGGCCCAGATGGCGGCGGGCTTGCCGGCCTGGGCGTTGGCGACTTCCCGGCCGATCAGGGCCAGCAGGTCGTGCTTCATGGTGATGGGGGAGAAGGAGAGCTTCTCCAGCCGGTCGGGGGTGGCGTAGCCGGTGATGTAGTTGAACAGCCGGGCTGAATCGCGGCCGAGCGCCGGGTCGGTGGTGAACAGCGACAGGTCGGTATAGATGCGCGCCGTGACCGGGTGGTAGTTGCCGGTGCCGAAGTGGCAGTAGGTGCGCAGGTTGTCGCCCTCCTTGCGGACCACCATCGAGAGCTTGGCGTGGGTCTTGTACTCCACGAAGCCGAAGACGACGTGGACCCCGGCGCGCTCCAGATCGCGGGCCCACTTGAGGTTGGCCTCCTCGTCGAAGCGGGCCTTGATCTCCACCAGGGCGGTGACGTTCTTGCCGTTCTCGGCGGCCTCGATCAGGGCCGCGACGATGGGGCTGTCGGAGGAGGTCCGGTAGAGGGTCTGCTTGATGGCCAGGACATTGGGGTCCCGGGCCGCCTGGCGCAGGAACTGGACCACCACGTCGAAGCTCTCGAAGGGATGGTGGACCAGGATGTCCTTCTCGCGGATGGCGGCGAAACAGTCGCCGGCGTGGTCGCGGATGCGTTCGGGGAAGCGGGGCTCGAAGGCCTTGAACTTCAGGTCCGCCCGGTCGGGCGGAATGAGCTGCGACAGCTCGTCGAGGCCCAGCAGGCCGTCGATCATCAGGATATCGTCCTGGCGGGCGTGCAGGTTGGTGACGATGAAGTCCCGCAACTCCTGGGGCATGGCCTGTTCGATCTCGACGCGCACCACCGAGCCCAGGCGGCGCTGCTTCAGGCGCGCCTCGAACTCCCGCATCAGGTCCTCGGCCTCTTCCTCGATCTCGATGTCGCTATCGCGGATCAGGCGGAAGACTCCCTGGGCCTCGATCTCGCAGTCGGGGAACAGGTGGTCGAGGAAGATGGAGACCATGTTCTCCAGCGAGATGAACCGCCGCTCGGGCTTGCGCCGCCGCGAGGGCGTGGCCGGAAGCTGCCAGAACCGGGCGACCTGGGCCGGGATCGGAACCAGGGCGTAGAGCAGGCGGCCGTCCGACTGGCGGCGCAGCTTCAGGGCCAGGGAGAAGGCCAGGTTCGGGATGAAGGGGAAGGGGTGGGCCGGGTCGATGGCGAGCGGGGTCAGGACCGGGAACAGGCGGCTGACGAAGGTCTCTTCCAGGGCCGCCTTCTCGGCGGGCGTCACCTCCTGGGGCGAGACCACGTGCAGGCCCTCGCCGGTGAGTTCGACGCAGAGTTCGCGCCAGCGGGTCTGCTGGCCGCCCATCAGGTCGGCGGCCTCGGAATTGACCCGCTCGAGTTGCTCGGCCGGGGTCAGGCCGTCCTGGCTGACGACGCGCACGCCCTCGCGGAGCTGGGCCTTCAGGCCGGCCACCCGGACCATGTAGAATTCGTCGAGGTTGTTGGCCGAGATCGACAGGAAGCGCAGGCGCTCCAGCAGCGGATGGCGGGCGTTCTGGCTTTCGCCCAGCACCCGCTTGTTGAAGGCCAGCCAGGAGAGTTCGCGGTTGAAGAACCGGGCCGGCGAAGCCAGCAGCTCGGCGTCCAGACCCAGGGGTTCGCGCGCGACTTCGACACCGTCGGATCGCATGGGCGCGGCATAGGTCATGGGTCGACGTTCCCGGAACTGGAGATCGGACCTGTTCTGGCCCAACCGACTTGAGGCTTCAAGTCATCCCTCGAAAAGGTCAAGATTCTCCGTATCATCTTCAAGAATCTGTCGTGCAAGCGCCCGCGAAATGGGCCGCTGTTCGTCGTCGGCGGCCTCGTCCAGACGCTTGACGATTTCGCGGGCCGCGGGGATCGACCTTGGCATGCGGCGTAGCAGGTAGGGAAACACCTCCTTGGGCGGCCGAATGCTCCGCTCCCGGAAGAATTTTCTCAAGACACCTTCCAGAACCTGGTCGTCCGGCTCCTCGATCAGGGCGACGGGCAGGGCGTTGAGCCGCGACCGCAGGTCGGGAAGTTCTGCGGGCCAGGCCGTCGGCGCCAACCGGGCCGTCAGCAGCAGGCTGCCGCCGTCGTGGCCGGCCATGTTGATCAGGTGAAACAGGGTCTCGGCGTCGATCCCCTGGTCGACGTCCTCCACCAGGACCGGCCGGCCGTTCGCGGCGGAGACGTCGGTCGTGATGCGATCCAGGACGAGCGCCCGGGCCTGGGCGGCCCAGCCCTGGGCCAGGTGGGTCTTGCCGCTGCCCTCCGCGCCCACCAGGACCAGGCAGCCGCCGTGCCAGGCTGGCCAGGCGTCCAGGGCCGCGATCGCCTGGGCGTTGGAGGGGCCCTGGCTGAATTCGCGGCGCGAATAGGACACGGGGCGCCTGAGGGTCAGGCGGAGCTGTCGCACTATGGGTCTCTTCGGGCGGGGGCGGTCACCGCCGAACCTTAGCGTCGGGCGCGCCCTGGGTCGATGTGGACAGGGCCCGCAGCTGGGGATGAACGGTGAGATTGCCGCCGCGCGCACCCGCCGATAGGCTCAGCCTCAGGGTGTGCCGAGGGAGCGTCGGGTGAAGTTCAGGATCGCAATCGCGGCCTTCGTCATGGCCCTGGCCACCGCCGGCTCGAGCCTGGCCCAGGCCTGGACGCCGGTGACCGGAGATTCGGACAAGAACAGCTTCGAGCTCGACCTGGGGTCGATCGTTCAGAGCGGCGGTTACACTCAGTCGATGGTGCGGCAGGTCCTGGCCAAGCCGCAAAAGGTGGCGGGAACCAACAAGCGCTACAGCACGACTGTCATGCAGCGGCTGGACGACTGTCGCACCCGAACCTTCAGTCTGACGGCCTTCACCTATTTCGACGACAAGGGGAAGGTGGTTCAGCTGACCACGTTGTCGCCCCAGGAATACCGGTTCGTCGCGCCGCCCCCGGGCAGTATCGCGCACGACCTGCAGGATCGCATCTGCACGGAGTCCGCCCGTCGCGCCGGGCTGAAGGCCAGCCTTGAGGTGGGGCCGACCGACAAGGCCAACTGGATCCCGATCACCTACGACGCCCGGACCAACACGCGCTTCTCGGTCCGCGAGGACAGCGTGATCTCGCTCGGCGACAACCAGGTGGTCGTCATCGTGCGGGCCGACAACGGCGCGCCGGTGAAACTGGCCGATGGCGTCATGGTCGCCACCGGACTGATCGCCGAGGTCTTCAACTGCGGCAGCCGCGAGCTGATCACGATGTCGGCCGACAGCTACGACTCCTCCGGCGCCCTGGTGTCGGTCTTCCAGCCGCCGAAGGAAAAGCTGGAGCCCCAGACCTACGCGGCGGGGTCCGTCTCCGAACTGGTGGCCAAGTATGTCTGCGACGAGAGCCACATCGTCGCCACCGAGGACGAGGGCGGGACCTTCGTCGGGACCGGTTGGTTGGGACCCAAGGGCTACATCATCACCGCCAACCACGTGATCGAGGGCGCGACCCTGCTGGAGCTGACCCGCGACGGCAAGGTCGTCGGTCGGGCGGAGCTGGTGGTGGCTGATCCGGCCAATGACATCGCTATCCTGCGGCCGCTGAAGCCCCTGCCGACCCGCACCGCCATCGCCTTCAGCGCCGCGCCGGCGCGGCTGGGCGAGCGCGTCTTCACCCTGGGCTATCCCGCGCCGGACATGCTGGGCACGACCCTGAAGATGACGTCGGGCGAGGTGAGCGCCATGGCCGGCAACGACGCCGCCACCGGCCGCCGCGACGACGCGCGTTTCCTGCAGGTCTCCATGCCGATCCATTCCGGCAACAGCGGCGGGCCGGTGATCGACGACCAGGGCCGCGCCGTGGGCATCGTCATCTCCAAGATGACCAAGGCCGGCGAGGACGAGATCGCCCAGAACGTCAACTACGCCCTGAAGATCGGCTATGTGCGCAACCTGCTGTCGGAGCTGCCGGCGGTGGGCGCGCCGGTGGCGGCCACCCCGCGCGCCACGATCAGCGGCCTGGTGGAGGAACTGCAGGGCTCGGTCTTCCTGGTGATCGCCTCCAGCGGCGAGGCCGCCGAACGGGCGCGTTAGGCCCCCGGCGCCGCCTAGGGAGCAGACGCGGGGCGGGACTGCGCGTCTGGGGTTCAATTCCGGCCAAACGTCGCCATACCGACACACCGCCGGTTGGAGGGGCGGCCGCCCTTGCGCCACCTGTCCTCATCACCCCGAACGGGGGAGCTGGGGATAGCATGATGAACACTTCGAACCTGCGCCGTCGGGCGCTGATGTGCGGCGCGGCCGTGACGATGGCGCTGGGCGCGCCGAGCTGGGCGCTCGCCCAGACCTCGGGCACGGTCGAGGAACTGGTGGTGACCGGCAGCCGGGTCTCGGAGGCCTCGGTGGCCATCGGCGCCGACCAGGCCACCGCCACCGTCGCCATCACCCGCGAGGCCCTGCTCTCGGCCCCGGCCGGGGTGACCGGCCTGAAGATGCTGGAGTCCCTGCCGGGCTTCAATGTCCAGGCTAACGACGCGCTCGGCATGTACGAGTTCGGCAACTCGGTCTCGGTGCGGGCCTTCAACTTCCAGCAGATCGGCTTCCTGCTGGACAACATCCCCATGGGCCGCAGCGACCAGTTCGGCGGCAGCCCGATCTATCGCTATGTCGACAACGAGAACCTGGCCCGCGTGACCGCCTCGGCCGGCTCCGGCGACGTCGGCCTGCCGAGCTACGCCTCGCTCGGCCCCATCGTCAGCTACCTGACCCAGGTTCCGGACACGGAGTTCGGCGGCGTGGTCAGCTACAGCCGCGGCAGCGACAACTTGCAGCGCACCTTCGCCCGCCTGGATCTGGGCGAGCACAACGGGTTCTCGGGCTATGTCAGCGGCTCCTGGATCCACGGTGACCTGTGGCGCGGCCCGGGCGACATCGACCGCAAGCACTATGAGGGCAAGCTGCGCTGGGAGATCGGGGAGGGGGCGATCACCTTCCAGACCGTCCACAACGACTATTTCGACTACGACTCGCCTTCGATCACCAAGGCCCAGTACGCCGGGACGGCCGGTGACCTGTTCGGGCGTTCGGGGCGCAGCTTCGCCTATCTGGGCTATGTGCCGGTGCTGTCGATCACCTCGCCGGGGATCACCTACTCCAACACCGCCTACAATCAGTACTACAAGCAGGCGGTGAACAGCCGGCAGGACCACCTGTATGGCCTGACCTACGAGACCCCGATCGGCGAGGCCCTGAACCTCACCCTGGGCGCCTATTACGAGTCCAAGGAGGGCTACGGCGTCTCGCCGGAGGCCTATTCCACCTCGCTCACCAACTACAACAACGAGCGGCTGATCGTCCCGGGCCTGTTCGCCCCCAAGGGCCTGCAATACGGCCTGTCCACCGTGGACGGCACGCGCCAGGGGGTGACGGGCAAGCTGACCTGGAACCTCGGCATCCACGCCCTGTCGGCCGGGGTCTGGCTGGAGAACGACGACTACCACCGCACACAGCAGCGCTATAACCAGGTGGGCGGGAGCCCCGACGGCGCGCCGCTGCTGAGCGAACCGGTCCACCTGCAGCGCAACTACACCTCGACGCGGGACACGGTGGAGTTCTTCGTCAAGGATACGCTCAGCCTGCTGGACGAGCGGCTGCACATCGACCTCGGCTTCAAGAGCCTGAGCGTCGACTACAACATCGCCGGCTACCGCAACCCGGCCGACTTCATCAACAGGCGCCAGCCCTCGATCTCCAAGACCTGGGAGGACAGCTTCCTGCCGCAGGTGGGCGCCGTCTTCGACGTCAACAGCCGCGACCAGATCTTCGCGTCCTATTCGGAGAACATGGCCCTGCCGCGCGGCGCCGACGACATCTTCTCTGCCGCCAGCCCGCTGGCGCCCGGACCCGAGGCGGAGACCTCCACCAACTGGGAGATCGGCTACCGCGCCAATCGGCCGACCTTCAACGCCTCGATCGTGGCCTATCAGACCAGCTTCGAGAACCGGCTCCAGGCCTTCGCCGCCGTGGTGCCGGGGTCATCGACCACCGAGACCTTCTACCAGAACGTCGGCGCGGTGAAGGCGCACGGGGCGGAGTTCAGCGGCCAGTGGAAACCTGAACTCCTGGGCGGGAAGGTCTATTTCAACTCCAACCTCAGCTACAATATCGCCGAATTCCAGGACAACTTCGCCACCTTCGCCATCGCCGGAAAGCGGGTCCCCGACTTCCCCGAGTGGCTGTGGACCGGCGGGATCACCATCGAGCCGGTGGAGGGCGCGGTGTTCAACCTGTCAGCTCGCCACATCAGCTCGCGCTTCACCAACTTCGTGAACAGCGAGAAGACCGACGGCTACACGATCTACAACGCCTATCTCGACCTCGGCGACGGTTTCGGGGCAGGCCCGTTCGAGCAGATCAAGGCTCGGGTCAATGTCGATAACATCCTGGACGAGGACTATCTGGGCACGGTGAACACCACCACCAACACCGCAGCCAGCTTCCGGCCCGGGCCGCGCCGGACCATCCAGTTCACCCTGTCGGCGGAATTCTAGACCCTGATCGTTTCAGATGGACTCATCTGAAACGGAAAGAAGGGTCTAGATTCAAAGCATTAGAACGCGTCGGGCGGCGGAACCGGTGTCCACTTCCGCCTGACGCGCTCTAGAAGCGCGACGCCGCGGTGGCGCAGGCCGTCGCGGCGTTAGACCTTGTCGACGTGCCGGTCGCGGGCCGACATCAGGGACCAGCCCTCGGGGCGCAGCAGCTCGATGGGGGAGAAGCGGACCTTGTAGTCCATCTTCTCCGAGCCCCGGACCCAGTAGCCCAGATAGACATAGGGCATGTCGGTCAGGCGGGCCTGGATCACGTGATCGAGGATGATGAAGGAGCCGACGCTGCGGCGGGTCAGGGCCGGGTCGTAGAAGCTGTAGACCAGGGACAGGCCGTCGCTCATCAGGTCGACCAGGGCGCAGGCGACCAGATCGCCGGGACCGCCGTCCCTGGAGCGCAGCCGGTATTCGATGATGTGGGTGCGGACCGCGGTGTCCTCAACCATGGCGACATAGTCGGGCCAGGTCATCTCGGCCATGCCGCCGTCGGCGTGGCGGGTCAGGAGATAGCGGCGGAGCAGATCGAACTGCTCCATGGTCGCCTCGGCCTCCACCAGGTGGCGCTCGATGTCCTCGTTCCGCGCCAGGGTCTTCCGCTCCGAGCGGGAGAGGACATAGTCGGCGGTGGGGAGGCGGGCCGAGACGCAGGAGGAGCAGGACTCGCAGGCTGGGCGGTAGGCGATGTTCTGGGAGCGGCGGAAGCCGACCTGGGTGAGCGAGTCGTTGACCGTGGCGCCGTCCGACAGGGGCAGGTGGGCGAAGACCTTCCGCTCATGCCGGTCGGGAAGATACGGACAGGGGCTCGGCGCCGTCAGGAAGAACCTGAGTTGTCGGGTCGGAAAATGTTGCGTCACGGACTTGCGATCGCTTTCGAACCACTGCGCCTGACCCGATTAGGCGTCATGCCGGAGGGTTGCGCAAGTGTTCCGAAGGTCACAGCCTAGAGCCCGTGATCCGGCGGCAGCACCGGGGCTTCCCGAAGCAGCACGATGGCGATCCGGCGGTTGCCGGGGAGGGTGGGGTCGTCCGGGTACAGCGGCTCGGAATTGGCCTTTCCGGAGACCTGGTAGATGCGGTCGGCGTCCACCCCGGAGCCCTGAAGGATCCGGCGGGAGGCGTCGGCGCGGCTGGAGGACAGCGACCAGTCGGTGTCGGCCTTGCGCCCGTTCATGCTGGCCGAGGTGTGGCCCGAGATGCTGATGCGGTTGGGCAGCTGGTTGACGATCTTGGCCACCGCCCGCAGCAGCAGCTTGGCGCGGTCGTTGGGCTGGACCTGACCCTCGTTGAACAGCGAGCGGCCCTCCTGGTCGACGAGCTGGATGCGCAGGCCTTCCGGGGTCTGGTCGATGATGATGTTCTTCGACAGCTCGGCCAGTTCCGGCATCTCCTGCAGCGACTGGCGCAGGGACTGGGCGGCCGAGGCGAAGGCGGCCTCCTCGCGCTTCTCCAGCGCCTCCTTCATGGCCTGGGTGGAGGCCTCGGCGTCGACGGACTTGGCCGCGTCCTGGCTCTTGCCGTCGTCGGGGTTCTTCGATTCCGGGGACATCTCCTCGATGATCGACATCGAGCCCGCGCTCTTGGCGCCGTCTTCCCCGAGCGCGGTGCCGCCCAGGATGCCGCCGGAGCCGGAGGTGGTCTCCGAGACGCTGGCCGGGGCGAAGTAGTCGGCGATGCCGCGCTTCTGCTCCGGGCTGGTGGTGTTGATCAGCCACATCAGCAGGAAGAAGGCCATCATCGCGGTCACGAAGTCCGCATAGGCCACCTTCCAGGCGCCGCCATGGTGAGCGTGGCCGCCGCCCTTCTTGATTTTCTTGATCAGGATAGGGGCTTCGCCGACAGCCATGATTCAAACCCGGTTAACGCTGATTCCAACGCAAGGTGCGGCGGGGCTCGTTAAGATGGCGTTGAGTTTGTTCAGAAGGACGTGGGGCATGAAGGTCGCATTCGTGGGCTTGGGCGTGATGGGCTTTCCCATGGCGGGCCACCTGGCCAGGGCCGGGCACGAGGTGACCGTCTTCAACCGCAGTCCGGAGAAGGCGGGGCGCTGGGTCGAGGCCCACGGCGGCCGCGCCGGATCGACCGTCGCCGAGGCCGCCAAGGACGCCGAGATCGTCTTCCTCTGCGTCGGGAATGACGACGACGTCCGCGGCGTCGCGGCCCAGGCCCTGCCGGCGATGGCGGCGGGCGGGATCGTCGTCGATCACACCACCACCTCGGCCAAGGTCGCCCGCGAGATGGCCGAGCTGGCGGCCCGCGACGGCCGCTTCTTCGTCGATGCGCCCGTGTCCGGCGGCCAGGCTGGGGCCGAGAGCGGCCAGCTCACCGTCATGTGCGGCGGCGATTCCGCCGCCTATGCCCGGGCCGAGCCGGTGATCATGGCCTTCGCCAAGGCCGTGCGCCGCATGGGCGATCCCGGCGCGGGCCAGCTCACCAAGATGGTCAACCAGATCGCCATCGCGGGCCTGGTCCAGGGGCTGGCCGAGGCCATGCACTTCGCAAAACGCGCGGGTCTGGATCCCCTGGAGGTCTATGAGGCGATCTCCAAGGGCGCGGCCCAGTCCTGGCAGATGGACAACCGCTGGAAGACCATGGCCGAGGGGAGGTTCGACTTCGGTTTCGCGGTGGACTGGATGCGCAAGGACCTGGGCCTGGTGCTGGACGAGGCCGCCGCCAACGGCGCCAGGCTCGAGGCCACCGCCCTGATCGACGGCTTCTATGGCGAGGTCCAGGAGATGGGGGGCCGCCGCTGGGACACCTCCAGCCTGGTGGCCCGCCTCGAAAAGCCGTGACCGTTATCCGGCGCGCGATCCTGCCGCAGGACGCGGCGGGGATCGCGGCGATCGACACCGCCGTGCAGACCACCAATGTCCTGGCGGCGAGCGCCGGGCCGCAGGGGATCGTCCTGCGCTCGGTCCCGCAGACGGTGAGCAAGCGGTTCGCCCTCGACGACCTGGACGATCCCCGGCGCCCCTGGGACACAGCCTGGGTGGCGGTCGACGGGGCGCGGATCGTCGGCTTCGCCGCCGTGGGCTTCCAGGCCTGGAACCGGCGGCTCGTGCTCTGGCATTTCTATGTGGACGCGGGGCGGCGCGGTCAGGGTCTCGGTCGGCGACTGATGGACGCCGTGCTGGATCACGCCGGGGCCGTGCAGGCCCGCCATGTCTGGCTGGAGACCAGCAACCAGAACCCACCCGGCGTGGCAGCCTATCAGGCCCTGGGATTCGCCCTGACCGGCCTGGACCTCACCCTCTATGACGGCACGCCCTCGGAGGGGGAGTTCGCCCTGTTCCTCAGCCGCGCGGTCTAGATCAGGTCGTAGGCGAACATCACCGAAATGCCCGCCAGGGCGAGCAGGCCGGCGACGAACAGCAGATCGGCGAGGGTCCCGAAGGCCTCGTGGATCTTTTCCCGGCGCGGCGCGCGGATGGCCAGATAGGCGAAGACGGCGCTGAACACGAAGATCACCGCCGCGCAGCCTGCGTACTCATCGACATGACTGAGTCCGGCGCCACGCTCCACGACCTTGACCAGCCCGATCAGGGTGGCGCAGACCCCGACCATTGCGCCGGAGATCGAAAGGATCCGTTCCTGAAGCGGGTTGTCGCTGGCGGTGCGGTCGTCGGCCATGCGGATCGGTTCTTTGCTCTGTCAGTGGGAATCGACTTGTCCATATATTCGGGCATCCCTGGTGGGGCGCCAGGGCGGTTAAGGAGGAGGGAGCGTGTCGGTGATGGTTCTGGAGACCGATCGGCTGTTCCTGCGGCACCTGACGCCGGACGACGACGCCTTCATCCTGGAACTGCTCAACGAGCCGGGCTTCCTGCGGAACATCGGCGATCGCAAGGTGCGCAGCCTGGAGGACGCCCGGCGCTACGTCCTCGACGGGCCGGTCGCGAGCTACGCCAAGCAGGGCTTCGGCCTGTGGTGGGTGGGGCTGAAGGCGACGGCCGAGCCGGTGGGCATCTGCGGCCTGATCAAGCGCGACGTCCTGGAGGATCCCGACATCGGCTACGCCTTCCTTGAGCGGTTCTCGGGGCGCGGCTACGCCTCGGAGGCCGGGGCGGCGGTGCTGGACTACGGGCGCAAGACCCTGGGCCTGGGGCGGATCGTGGCCATCACCAAGCCGGACAACGACGGCTCGATCCGCGTGTTGGAGAAGATCGGCCTGAGGTTCGAGGGCATGGTCACCCTCCCGGACCACGGCGGCGACAGCCGCTACTTCGTCTCCGACGCCTGACGCCTCAGAGGAGGCGCGGCAGGACCTGGGTTTCCAGCAGCGGCGCCAGGCGCACGGCCGGCGGGGCGGCCGGGTCGATCCAGAGCAGTTCGGCGATCTCGGCCTGGGCGGCGAGGGGGCCGGTGACCGTGACGTGGTAGATGGCGCCCTCGACCCGGGTGTCGGGCTCGTTGGCGGCCGGTGCGGTGAAGACGCCGAGGGCCGTGGCCTCCACCAGGACACAGCCCAGTTCCTCGGAGAGTTCGCGGGCCAAGGCCGCGAGGTCGTCCTCGCCGGGGTCGCGCTTGCCGCCGGGCAGCATGAAGGCGCCGGTCCCCTGCTTGCGGACGGTCAGCAGCCAGCCCCGGGCGTCGCGGATCAGGCCCGCCACGATGGAGACCTGGCTCACGCCCCCAGCAGCCGGGCCGCTACGGGGGCGAAATAGGTGATGACGCCGGCCGCGCCGGCGCGCTTGAAGCCGCCGAGGCTTTCCAGGATGGCGCGTTCCTCGTCCAGCCAACCGTTCTGGGTGGCGGCCTTGATCATCGCGTACTCGCCGGAGACCTGGAAGGCGAAGGTGGGCATGGCGAAGGTTTCCACCACCCGCTGGACGATATCGAGGTAGGGCATGCCCGGCTTGACCATGACCATGTCGGCGCCCTCGGCGATGTCCAGGGCGACCTCGCGCAGGGCCTCGTCGGAATTGGCGAAGTCCATCTGGTAGGTCTTCTTGTCGCCGGGGTTGTCCACCGAACCGGTCCCGAGCTTGCCCGAGCCGATGGCCTCGCGGTACGGGCCGTAGAAGGCCGAGGCGTATTTCGCGGCGTAGGACATGATCATAACGTCCTGGAGTCCCGCGCTTTCCAGGGCCCCTCTTAAGGCGCCGCAGCGGCCGTCCATCATGTCCGATGGGGCCAGGATGTCGGCGCCGGCTTCCGCCTGCATGATCCCCTGGCGGACCAGGGTCTCGATGGTGGGGTCGTTGAGGATCTTGCCGTTCTCGATCAGGCCGTCGTGGCCGTGGTCGGTGAAGGGGTCGAGGGCCACGTCGCACAGGATCCCGACCTCCGGCGCGGCGTCCTTCATGGCCTTGACCGCGGTGGCCACCAGGCCGTTGGGATCATGCGCCAGCGTTCCGGCGGCGTCCTTCTTGGCGCCGTCGATGTGGGGGAAGACGGCGATGGCCGGGATACCCAGCTTGCGGGCCTCCACGGCGGCCTTGGCGGCCTCCTTGACCGACAGCCGGGCCACGCCGGGCATGGAGCCCACCGGAATCTCGCCCTCGCCCTCATGCACCACCATGGACCAGATCAGGTCGGCCGGGGTGAGCACGCTCTCGCGCACCAGGCGTCGAATCCAGTCGGCCTGGCGCAGGCGGCGCAGGCGCAGGGCGGGGTAGGCGGCGAGATGGGCGTTGGTCATGGGCGGGGTGTTTAGGCCGCAGGCGAGGTCAGGCCAATCCCTCGCGCCGAGACCAGGCGGATAAAACCGATGGCCGGGGCGGCGATCAGCCAGACGCCGGCCAGCAGGGACAAGACCACCGCGGCCACCAGCAGGGCGACGATCCGGCCGTCTATGGCCAGGCGGGAGAGGTCGATATTGATGGTGGAGAATCCGTCCCAGCCATTGACCCGGGTGAACTCCATCAGCTCGCCGACCCCGCTGATCAGGGCCCCCAGGCCGCAGGCGCCGGCCGCCATGGTGAGTGCGAAGGCCACCCAGAAGATCTTGATCTGGAAATCGTGGTGCGAGCGGATCGAGGGCGGGGCCTCGTCGCGCTGCGAATAGGCGATGATCACCGCGATCAGGGCCGGAACCCCGGCGAAGAAGATCGAGGCGAACAGCAGGCCGTAGTTGATGAGCGCCAGATTGCGCGCCGCCTCCGGGTCCCGCCCGCTCAGATGTTCCGTCATGCCCACGACTCCCGCATCGTTGACAGGTTGCGCCAGCGGAGCGAGTTCCTCAAGCCAACCGCTTCGAGGCCCCCATGGATTTCACCCTCAACGACGACCAGCGCGCCATCGAGGACGCCGCCCGCGTCTTCGCCGCCGAGGAACTGTCGCCCCATTCGGCCCGCTGGGACGAGGACAGGCATTTCCCGGTCGACGTGCTGCGAAAGGCCGCGGGCCTGGGCTTCGCCGGCCTCTATGTGCAGGAGGACGTCGGCGGATCGGCGCTGAGCCGGCTGGACGCCTCCATCGTCTTCGAACAGCTCAGCTACGGCGACGTGCCGACCGCGGCCTTCCTGTCGATCCACAACATGGTCTCGTGGATGATCGACCGGTTCGGCTCCGACGACCTGCGCCATCGCTACCTGCCGCGCCTGACCACCATGGAGCTGATCGGCTCCTACTGCCTGACCGAGCCGGGCTCTGGCTCCGACGCCGCGGCCCTGTCGACCACGGCGAAGAAGGACGGGGATTCCTATGTCCTGACAGGGTCCAAGGCCTTCATCTCCGGGGCGGGAACCTCCGACATCTATCTGGTCATGGCCCGAACTGGGGTGGCCGGCGCCAAGGGGGTCTCGGCCTTCATCGTGGAGAAGGACCAGGCGGGCGTCTCCTTTGGGGCCCAGGAGCGCAAGATGGGCTGGAACGCCCAGCCGACGGCCCAGGTCAACCTGGACGGGGTCCGCGTGGCCGAGGCCAACCGCCTGGGCGGGGAGGGGGAGGGCTTCCGCTTCGCCATGGCCGGGCTGGACGGCGGCCGGATCAATATCGCCTCCTGCTCGCTCGGCGGCGCGCAGTTCGCCCTGGATACGGCCAAGGACTATCTTCAGACCCGCAAGCAGTTCGGTCAGGCGCTCGCCGACTTCCAGGCCCTGCAGTTCCGGCTGGCGGACATGGCCACCGAGCTGGACGCCGCCCGGCTGATGGTGCGCCGGGCCGCCGCGGCCCTGGACGCCCGCGATCCCAAGGCCACGCAGTACTGCGCCATGGCCAAGCGTTTCGCCACCGACGCCGGGTTCGAGGTCGCCAACCAGGCCCTGCAACTGCATGGTGGCTACGGCTATCTGAAGGACTACCCGCTGGAGCGGATCGTGCGGGACCTGCGGGTCCACCAGATCCTGGAAGGCACCAACGAGATCATGCGGGTGATCATCGCCCGGGAGCTGCTGCGTCAATGAGTGAAGTCCTGGTCCGCATCGAAGGCCGCGTGGGGCGCCTGACCCTCAACCGGCCACAGGCGCTGCACGCGCTCACCACCAACATGTGCGAGATCCTCACCGACGCCCTGGTCGCCTGGCGAGACGATCCGGCCGTGGACCTGGTGCTGCTGGACCATTCCGGCGAGCGCGGCTTCTGCGCCGGCGGGGACATCCGCATGTTGGCGCAGAGCGGCGCGGCCGACGGCAAGGCGGCGCGCGAGTTCTTCTTTAAGGAGTACCGCCTCAACCACCTGCTGTTCGCCTACCGCAAGCCGGTGGTGACGATCATGGACGGGGTGACCATGGGCGGCGGGGTCGGCCTGGCCGCGCCCTCTCAGTACCGGGTGGCCACGGAGCGGACGACCTTCGCCATGCCCGAGACCGGCATCGGCCTCTTCCCCGACGTCGGCGGCGGCTGGTTCCTGCCGCGCATGCCGGGCCACATCGGCCTGTGGCTGGCGCTCACCGGGGCGCGGCTGAAGGCGGCCGACTGCGAGCTGGTGGGGATCGCCACCGACTTCATCCCGAGCGGCCAGGTTGAGGCCTTCAAGGCCGCCCTGCTGGCCGATCCGGTGGCGGTGGAGACCCTGCTGACAGAGTTCGAGGGCGACGCCGGTCGACCGCCGCTGGCCCAGCACCAGGACGAGATCGACCGCATCTTCGGCCTGGAGAGCGTCGAGGCCATCGTCGCGGCCCTGGAGGCCGCCGGGACCGACTGGGCCGCCGAACAGCTCAAGGTGCTTTCCACCAAGTCGCCCCAGACCCTCAAGGTCGCCTTCCGCCAACTGGCCCAGGGGGCCAAGGCCGCGAGCTTCGCCGACAACATGGAGATGGAATACCGGATCGGCGCCCGGGTGGTGCAGCGCCACGACTTCATCGAGGGCGTGCGAGCGGTGATCGTGGAGAAGGACAACGCGCCGAAGTGGAATCCCGCCACCCTGGAGGGCGTCACCGAGGCCATGTTGGACGAGATATTCGCCCCCCTGGCTTCCGGCGAGGCCTGGTCGCCCCTAACTGGACTGTAACGAGACGACGGCGCGCGCCGAATGCTATCTCGACAGACAAACCTTGGGAGGAAACCGATGACACGCAATCTGATGCTGGCCGCCGTGGCGGTGCTGGCGCTCTCGACCGGCGTCGCCCAGGCCGCGCCTTCCCCCGCCGTCGCCGCCGCCGTGGCCGACGCGGGCCGTCCCGAAGCCGACACCAAGCGCGACGCCGACCGCAAGCCCGCCGAGATGCTCGAATTCGCCGGGATCAAGCCCGGCCAGACCGTGGCCGACTTCCTGCCCGGCGGCGGCTATTTCACCCGCATCTTCGCCAAGACGGTCGGCCCCAAGGGCGTGGTCTACGCGGTGATCAACCCCCCGCCCGCCAATCCGCCCGCCGACGCCAAGCCCAACCCGATCCTCGCCGTGGCCGCCGACCCGGCCTACGGCAACATCAAGGTGGTGCAGGCGAGCTTTGAATCCCTGGCCCTGCCGACCCAGGCCGATGTGATCTGGACCTCGCAGAACTACCATGACCTGCACCTGGCCCGCTTCAACCTGGACGTGGCCAAGGTGAACAAGGCGGTGTTCGCCGCCCTGAAGCCGGGCGGGGTCTATGTGGTGCTCGACCACGCGGCCGTGGCCGGCGCCCCCCTGGACACCGCCGACAAGCTGCACCGGATCGACCCGGCCATCGTCAAGAGCGAGCTGGCCGCGGCCGGCTTCGTCTATGAGGGCGAGAGCACCGTGCTGCGCAACACCACCGACGACCACACCAAGATGGTCTTCGACCCCACCCTGCGCGGCCACACAGATCAGTTCATCTACAAGTTCCGCAAGCCCAAGTAGGGGCCGTTAGAGGAGTGTCGCGCCCATGACGCGGATCGCGTTCATCGGTCTGGGAAACATGGGCGGCGGCATGGCCGCCAACCAGGCGAAGGCTGGCCATTCGGTGGCGGCCTTCGACCCGTCGGCCCAGGCGCTGGAGAAGGCCGTGGCGGCGGGTTGCCGCGCGGCCGGCTCGGCGGGCGAGGCCGTCGCCGAGGCCGAGGTGGTGATCACCATGCTGCCGGCCGGACCCCACGTCCGGGCGATCTATGCTGGTGAGGTCCTGCCCAAGGCGCTCAAGAGCGCCCTGCTGATCGACTGCTCCACCATCGATGTGGAGAGCGCCCGGGCGGTCGCCGCCGAGGCCAAGGCCCAGGGCTTTCGGTTCGCCGACGCCCCGGTGTCCGGCGGCACGGCGGCGGCCGAGGGCGGGACGCTGGCCTTCATGGTGGGCTGCGACGAGGGCGACTTCGCCGCCGTCGAGGGCGCGCTGGATCCCATGGCCCGCGCCGTCATCCGGGCCGGCGACCACGGGGCGGGGCAGGCGGCCAAGATCTGCAACAACATGGTGCTGGGCATCTCGATGATCGGGGTGTGCGAGGCCTTCGCTTTGGCCGAGAAACTCGGCCTGGACGCCGACCGATTCTTCGAGATCGCCACCAAGTCGTCGGGCCAGTGCTGGTCGCTGTCCAACTACAGCCCCTGGCCGGGCCAGGTGCCCGCCGCCCCGTCGAATCGCGATTACGAGGGCGGCTTCGCCACCGCTATGATGCTCAAGGACCTGAAGCTGGCCCAGGAAGCCGCCGCCAAGTCCGGGGCCGCCGCGCCGATGGGCGCCCAGGCCGAGGGGCTCTACGCCCTGTTCGACCGCCTGGGGGGCGGGGGAAAGGACTTCTCGGCCATCCTGGAGATGTTCCGCGGGCGAATGCCGTAGGGGAACCCATGGCGACGCTTCACGAAACCTGCGCGGACGCTCACGAAATGTGAGCGATTGCGACATGACGGATTGTAGACAACAGGTTCGGGCGGCGCGATAAGCCCGGCGAAGCTAAGGGGACCGGTTGCGGCGCGAGATCGTCGAACGCGCGACCGGAATTCAGTCGATGGATTACAAGGCCGCGTTTCGCACCGCTCTTGAGCAGGTTCATGCCGAGGGACGTTATCGGGTCTTCGCCGACCTGAAGCGTCACCGGGGCGCCTTCCCGAAGGCGACCTGGACCCGTGAGGACGGGACCTCCTCGGAGGTGGTGGTCTGGTGCTCCAACGACTATCTGGGC
>NZ_JAUSLW010000067.1 GCF_030645195.1 Phenylobacterium sp.
ACTGCACAGCCAAGTCCAGCTGAGCGCCATCGCTCGACAGCTCAACGAACGGCCCAGAAAGACCTTGCTCTATCGGACGCCAGCCGAGACCTTTGCCGAGTGTGTTGCAGCGATCAGTTGAGCCCACCACCCGTTGCGGACGTTCGGAACGTCCGTCAGGGGTTCAGAAGGAGGCGACGTTCATGTGCGTCGGCAATAAGTTCAGCGAGGCGCGCTTGAGCCTGCTTGGCGGCTTCGACGACATGCATCCACTTGGGATCACTTAGGATTGCAGCGTTGTCATAGTCGTCGCCTCGCGGCGAATTGTAAGCGTTGGCGATGGCATGGAAATCGGCAACCGCCGCGGCCTCAGCGGAGCTGATCAGGCCATGTTCGATCCAGCCGCTGTAACCAAGATCGGTCAGTCCGATGTCATCGAAGTAGCAGCACATGATCTCAACGAACGACCAATGTGGATTCGTGTTGCTAGGATCGAGCCACTTGGCGCGTTGGGTGTCGATGTCGGCGAACTCTTGAATCGAACCAAGCCACCTAGGCCGCCAATTTTTGCGAAGCTCAACATAGTCGGTCATTCGCGACCCCGCCTAATAAGTTAGGGTCAGTTTCCGGCACGATCGCGATGTCCGCAATCCACCCACCAGCGACACCCTGAGGGTCCGCTTCTCGGCGGGGACGTGAGAGACACCCACGAGCCCGGAGGCCATGTCGGCGGGCGCCACGGGCAGGGTCTGACGCCCCGACGCGCCAGGCGTGCCGGAGGGATCGGTGGGTCCCGCACTTTCGCGCTTCGCGCTCCATGCGGGATGACCCTGCAGGCGAGACGCCGACGCTGCCCCTGTTCGTGCCGCTCGTGAGGTTCGTGGCCCCTCTCTTCGGACCCTACCCCAGCGCCGCCTTCACCGCCGCTATCCCTTCGGCGGCCTTGGCGCCGTCCGGGGCCCCGCCCTGGGCGAAGTCGGGACGGCCGCCGGCGCCCTGGCCGCCCATGGCGATCACCGCGACCTTGGCCAGTTCGGCGGCGTTGAACTTCGCGGCCGCCGAACCCATCACCGCCACGGCGATGGCGGCCTTGCCCTCGGCCACGCCGACCATGGCGATGACGCCGTCGGGCACCTGCTTGCGATATTCCTCGACGATGGGCCGCAGGTCCTTGCCCCCGACCCCGTCCATGACCCGGGCCATGAACTTCGTCCCGGCCACGTCCTCGATGGCCGCCGCCTCGCCGCCGGAGCCGCCGCCGCCCATGGCCAGCTGGCGCTTGGCGTCGGCCAGGTCCTTCTCCAGCTTGCGGCGCTGGGCGTCCAGGGCGTCGACCCGGGCCAGGACCTCGGCCACCGGGGTCTTGAACTGGTCGGCCAGCGCCTTGGCGACGGCCGCCTGGTCGTTGAGATAGCGGCGCGCCGACTCGCCGGTCAGGGCCTCGATCCGCCGGATGCCCGCGGCCACGCCCCCCTCGGAGACGATCTTGAAGAGCGCGATGTCGCCGGTGCGCGAGACGTGGGTGCCGCCGCAGAGCTCCACTGAATAGTCGCCCTCCCCCTCCAGCGCCTTGCCCAGCGCCAGCACCCGGACGCTGTCGCCGTACTTCTCGCCGAACAGGGCCATGGCGCCGGCCTCGATGGCCTCTTCCGGGGCCATCACCTTGGTCACCGCCGGCAGGTTCTGGCGGATCACCGCGTTGACCTGCGTCTCGATGGCGTCGAGTTCGGCGCCCGTCAGGGGACCGCCATGGCTGAAGTCGAAACGCAACCGCTCGCCATCCACCATCTGGCCCTTCTGGGAGACGTGGGGGCCCAGCACATTGCGCAGGGCCGCGTGCAGCAGGTGGGCGGCGGAGTGGTTGGACCGCGTGGTCAGGCGCCGCTCGGCGTCCACAGCCAAGCGCACCCGCGTCCCGTTGGCCAGGGCGCCTTCAGTGATCTCCAGGATGTGGACGTGCAGGTCGCCGGCCTGCTTCTGGGTGTCGACCACCTTGCCCTTGCCACCCTCCCACTCGGCCTCGCCGATGTCGCCGGCCTGGCCGCCGCTCTCGGCGTAGAAGGGGGTGCGGTCGAACAGGGCCTGGACCGTCTGGCCGGCCTTGGCCTCGTCGATCTCGGCGCCGTCCGCCACCAGGGCCAGTAACTGCGCGGTGGTCTCGATGCTGTCATAGCCGAGGAAGACCGTGGCCCCCAGGCGCTCACGCAGGGCGAACCATTCGCCGGCGGCCGAGGCCTGGCCCGAGCCGGTCCAGGCTTCGCGGGCCTGGGCGCGCTGCTGGTTCATGGCGGCCTCGAAGCCCTCCATGTCCACGGTCATGCCCTTGCCGCGCACCGCGTCCTGGGTCAGGTCCACGGGGAAGCCGTAGGTGTCATAGAGCTTGAAGGCGGTCTCGCCCGACAGCACGCCGCCCTCGCTCATCTTGGCGGTGGCCTCGTCCAGCAGGGCCATGCCGCGGCCGAGCGTGCGACGGAAGCGTTCCTCCTCCTGGCGCAGGGTCTCGACGATCACCGGCTCGGCGCGGCGCAGCTCGGGATAGGCGCCCCCCATCTCGGCGATCAGCACGGGCGCCAGGCGGTGCATGAGGGGCTCCTCGGCCCCCAGCAGGTGGGCGTGGCGCATGGCCCGGCGCATGATCCGGCGCAGGACGTAGCCGCGGCCCTCGTTGGAGGGCGAGACCCCGTCGGCGATCAGGAAGCTGGTGGAGCGCAGGTGGTCGGCGATCACCCGGTGCGAGGGGCCGTTGGAGCCGCCGGCCACCAGGGACTTGCTCGCCGCGATCAGGGTGCGGAACAGGTCGATGTCATAGTTGTCGTGCACGCCCTGCAGCACCGCGGCGATGCGCTCCAGCCCCATGCCGGTGTCGATCTGCGGCTTGGGCAGGGGCTTGCGCGAGCCGTCGGCGAACTGCTCGAACTGCATGAAGACCAGGTTCCAGATCTCCACGAACCGGTCGCCGTCCTCGTCCGGGCTGCCGGGGGGGCCGCCGGGGATGTGGGCGCCGTGATCGTAGAAGATCTCGGAGCACGGGCCGCAGGGACCGGTGTCGCCCATCGACCAGAAATTATCGCTGGTGGAGATGCGGATGATCTTCTCGTCGGGCAGGCCGGCGATCTTCTTCCACAGGTCGGCGGCCTCGGTGTCGGTGTGGTAGACCGTCACCAGCAGCTTCTCGGCCGGGATCTTGAATTCCTGGGTGAGCAGGGTCCAGGCGTGCTCGATGGCGCCGGCCTTGAAGTAGTCACCGAAGGAGAAGTTCCCCAGCATCTCGAAGAAGGTGTGGTGGCGGGCGGTGTAGCCGACATTGTCCAGGTCGTTGTGCTTGCCGCCGGCGCGCACCGACTTCTGGGACGAGGCCGCGCGCGGGGCCGGCGGGGTCTCGGCGCCGGTGAAGTAGTTCTTGAACGGCACCATCCCGGCGTTGACGAAGAGCAGGGTCGGGTCGTTCTGCGGCACGAGCGGAGCCGACGGAATGATCAGGTGATCATTCTTCTCGAAATAGCCCAGGAAGGCGCTGCGGATTTCGTTCAGGCTCGGCATGGCTCTAGACGCTTAAACTTGAAAGTTGGGGCGCGTGTTGCGCTGCGACATCGGCGTTCGTTTACGAGACTTGGACGCCCCCGCAAAGAAAAAGGACGCCCGGACCGAGGTCCGAGCGTCCTTCTCTTCGTGAACGACCGTGCGGGGTTCGGCCCCTTCGCGCCAGCCGCGCGGATTGGCGGGGGCGCGACGGCGATGTCAGGGGGCCAA
>NZ_JAUSLW010000074.1 GCF_030645195.1 Phenylobacterium sp.
GCGCCCAGGTTCACATCGTCGATATTGGCGTTCGCATAGCCGAGCGAGCCGTAGACGGTGGTGGGCGAGAGGCTCTGGGCCGAGGCGATGGCGGGGATGGACAGGGTAAGGGCGGTCGTTGCCGCAAGCGCGATGAGAGACTTCATTTGATACTCCAACGTCAGGTTCAGCTCCCCAGCACCGCCCAGGTGGGCCTCAAACACGGCGGGGGAAGGTCTGTTCCTCGACATTGGGCGGAAACATTGTGGCGGACGGCCGCCTGTGACTTGGAAAGCACAAGTCGGCTGACGAGGGCCCCCGGCGTGCTATCAGTGTTCCCTGAAAGCGCCGGCCGGTTCGCCGCGCGCGCGTACCGGGAGACGACCCCTTGCACCCAGCCGTGATCGCGGCCACCGGCCTCTACACCCCGCCCCAGAGCGTCTCGAACGCCGAGCTGGTGGAGGCCTTCAACGCCTATGTGGCCAATTTCAACGCCGAGCATGCCGACGCCATCGCGGCGGGCCAGGCCGACGCCCTGACCCCCTCCTCCGTCGAGTTCATCGAGAAGGCCTCGGGGATCAAGTCGCGTCATGTGGTGGACAAGGCCGGCGTGATCGACCCGGCGGTGATGACCCCGCGCATCCCCGAGCGCCCCAATGACGAGCTGTCCATCATGGCCGAGATCGGCGTGGCGGCGGCCCGCGACGCCATCGCCCGCTGGGGCAAGGACGCCAGCGCGATCGACGCGGTGATCTGCGCGGCCTCCAACATGCAGCGGGCCTATCCGGCCATGGCCATCGAGATCCAGCAGGCGCTGGGGATCGAGGGCTTCGGCTTCGACATGAACGTGGCCTGCTCCTCGGCCACCTTCGGGATCAAGACGGCGGCCGACTACATCGCCACCGGCTCGGCCCGGGCGGTGCTGGTGGTCAATCCGGAGATCACCTCGGGCCACCTGAACTTCCGCGACCGCGACAGCCACTTCATCTTCGGCGACGTGGCCACCGCCGTCATCGTCGAGCGGGCGGACCTGGCCCAACCCGGCCAGGGCTGGGAGATCCTCGGCACGCGGCTGAAGACCCAGTTCTCCAACAATATCCGCAACAATTTCGGCTTCCTGAACCGCGCCGCGCCCGAGGGGATCGGGGCGCCGGACAAGCTGTTCGTGCAGGAGGGCCGCAAGGTGTTCCGCGAGGTGGTGCCGATGGTCGCCGAGATGATCGTCGACCACGCCGCCGACCTGCGGCTCGATCCCACGGGGCTGAAGCGCCTGTGGCTGCACCAGGCCAACATCAACATGAACTTGATGATCGGCAAGAAGGTGCTGGGGCGCGACCCGGAGCCCGGCGAGAACGTCATCATCCTCGACACCTACGCCAACACCTCGTCGGCCGGCTCGATCATCGCCTTCCACAGCGCCAATGAGGACTTCACGGCCGGGGACACCGGCCTGATCTGCTCCTTCGGGGCGGGCTATTCCGCCGGCACGGTGTTCGTCAGGAAGCGGTAGGCCGCAGGGCCTTGGTGCGGAACCACTTGGAGATGACCCACTTCTCGCCGGAGGTGGGGGGCGAGCCCTCGTGCAGGGTGCGCGGGTCCATGGCGCCGTCGTCGGTGACGCTGTCGAAGATCAGCGCCCCGCCCGCCGCCGGCCGGTAGGCGGCGTCCAGGCGCGGGAACAGGGTCGCCCCGCCCTCGAAGCCGTCGTTGAGATAGACCAGCAGGGTGCGCACCCTCTGGCCCATGACCTCGAGCTGGCGGGCGTTCTCCGGGGTCTGCGGGATGTAGTCCATGTGCGGGCGATAGCGCTCGCCCGGCGCATAGTGCAGCACCCCCAGGCCCTCGGCGTTCTCCGGCGGCATGCCGGCGGCCTGGCTGATGCGCAAATTGACCAGCTCCAGGATGACGTCGGAATCCACCAGGCCGAAGTGCATCACCCGGTTGGAGCGCTCGTCCTTGACCCGCTCGGCGCCGTCGTCGTCCACCACCATTCCGCGGTCCAGGGCCGGTTCGGCCAGGGCCATGACATAGCCGCAGACCCAGGCGGGCAGCAGGTCGGGGATCGACAGGATGCGCGGGCTCTCGCTCTCCACATTGCGCGCCACCGGGGCGGCGAAGGCCGAGAGGTCGGCGGCCGCGGCGATGGCGTCCCAGTCGAAGGCCGGCACGGTCGGGGCGCGGCCGGCCAGGGCCGCCAGGGCCGGCTCGAAGCCGGTGGCCGCCGCCGCCGACAGGGCGGCGAGCGACAGGTCCGGGTCGCCGCAGAGCAGGCCGAGCTGGCAGGCGGCGCGGCCGTCGCCGGCCTCGGCGGCCCGGGCCAGCCAGTAGAGGGCCCTGCCGAGGTTGCGGGGCGTGCCCACCGCGCCTGAGTCGAGGATGGCCGCCAGGTGCAGGGCGAAGGGATCGCCGGCCTGGGCGGCCTGGACGATCCGCGCCACCCCCAGGGCCGGCGCCTTGGGGGTGATATGCCCCACCAGCTGCCAGAGCCCCAGGCGCGAGACGGCGGGCATCCAGCCCCCCTGGGCGGCGCGGACCATCCAGTCCAGGGCGGCCTTGGACTGGCCCTGGGCGTCCAGGGCCTCGGCGAGCGCCATCTGGGCCTCGCTGTCGCCGGCGAGCGCCGCGCGGTTGGCTTCGTCGAAGGTCAGGATGCGCTGGGTCAGGGGATCGGCTCACTCTTGGGGGGATGGGCGGCCTTCCAGTCCATGGCCATGCGCACGCGGTTCCCCACGGCCGGGTGATCATAGAACAGGACCTCCTCCAGCTTGGAGGGGGTGGCGGCGCGGTATTCGATGGTCTTGACCAGGGCCTTGGCCAGGCCGTCCGGCTCGTTCACCCGCTCCAGGGAGAACTTGTCGGCGTCGGTCTCGGCCAGCCGGATCATCGAGGAGGTGATGGGCGTCCCCGCCAGGGCCAGGACGGCGATGATGATGGAGATCACCGGGAAGCCGGCGGGATCGGAAATCCCCTGCACGCCCTTGGCGCCCGCCAGGGCGGCCACGGGGGCGAACAGCTTGTCCACCAGGAAGAAACTGACCAGGGCCAGCAGGCCAAAGCCCAGGGCCAGCCAGATGGAGTGCATGTGGACATAGTGGCCCATCTCGTGGCCCACCACGCCACGCACCTCGGAGATGTCGGCGCCCTGCTTGAACATGGTGTCGCTCATCGCCACCCGGGCGGTGCCGAACAGGCCCGAGACATTGGCGGTGTAGCGGTTGGACTGCTTGGAGCCGTTGTAGACATAGATCTTGTCGGACGGCACGCCGTTGGCCTTGGCCATCTCCACCACGGTGTCGCGCACCGGGCCAGGCGGCGCCGGGGTATAGGTGTTGAACAGCGGCTCGATGAAGACCGGCGACAGCACCATCAGCACCATGAAGGCCGCGGCCACCAGGCCGCCGCCCCACAGCCACCAGGTCTTCGGCGCGCGGCGGATCAGGGCGTAGACCGCCGCGGCCAGGACCACCGACAGCACCAGGGAGATGGCCATCATCATCAGGTGCTCGCTCATCCAGCCCGCCAGGGGCTGGCTGGTGAGGCCGTAGCCCTTCTCCCGCCACCAGTCCTCGTAGACCGCCCAGGGCAGGCCCAGCACGCCCTCGATCACGCCGTCCGCCAGCAGGACCAGCAGGGCGGCCAGCCAGGGCCGGCTCTTCTTGGCCTCGACCCAGGCGCGGACCTTCACCAGGACGCCGGAGCGCAGCACCAGCCAGGCGATGACCACCGCCACCACCGCGCTCCAGAGCAGGACCCAGTGGCCGCCCTGGGTGTAGGCCGTGGCCTTGGCGTGGGCCTCCGGCGGCAGCACCGCGAGATAGGCCTGCGTCGCCGCGGCCGGATCGAATTGGGCCATGCCCCGTCCCTCCCGAATAAGGGGTGGAAAAAGCCAGATAACCCCCGGCTTGTCAGGTGAAATTTGTCTCATGTGGGGCCGGGGCTATCCCCGCCGTGACCGCCGGGAGATAAGGGCTCATGACCGTGATCCTGGCCATCCACGCCCATCCCGACGACATCGAGACCCTGGGCGCCGGGACCCTGGCCCTGCTGGCGGCCAAGGGCCACACGGTCAAGATCGTCACGGTGACGGCCGGCGACTGCGGGTCAGCCGAGATGGACCTGGCCACGACGGCCCAGGTCCGGCGGGGCGAGGCCGCCGCGGCCGCGACCCTGATCGGCGCCGACTACCGCTGCGCCGACATCCCCGACCTGTCGGTGTTCAACGACGATCCCTGCCGGCGGCGCGTGACGGAGATGGTCCGCTGGGCGGCGCCCGACATCGTCATCACCGCCTCGCCGGCCGACTACCACCCCGACCATGAGGCCGTGAGCGTCCTGGTGCGCGACGCCTGCTTCGCCGCCTCCGTCCCCAACTACAAGACGGGCGAGGCCAAGGTGCTGGCGGGGATCCCGCACCTCTATTTCATGGACCCCATCGGCGGCCGCGACCGCGAGGGGGCCCGGGTGGCGCCCGACTTCGGCGCCGAGGTGGGCGACCACTTCGCCGCCAAGCAGGCCATGCTGGCGGCCCACAGGAGCCAGGACAGCTGGGTCTCCCAGCAGCACGACATCAGCGACCACCAGGCCTCGATGGAGGCCTGGACCCGCCGGCGGGGCCGCGACTTCGGCGTTCCCCTGGCCGAGGGCTTCCGCCAGTACCGCCATCACCCCTACCCCCGCACGCCCCTGCTGCAGGAGCTGCTGGGGGAGGCCCTGGTGACGCCCGCCAACTGAACCCGTGATCCCCTCGGTGCGAACGAGGCGCTCTCTTGTAGAACAGGCGTCTGTAGAACAGGCGTCCCTTCTCCCCTTGCGGGAGAAGGTGGCCGGTCGGAGACCGGTCGGATGAGGGGTCACGCTACCCTCTCCGCAATTCCTGAAACGTCCTAACCCGATAGGCCTATCGACCCCTCATCCGACCCTGCTCCGCAGGGCCACCTTCTCCCGCAAGGGGAGAAGGACGCAGGGAATAGAACGCCAACGGAAACAGTCCATCTCACTTAGGCGCCTTCCCGCCCTGCCCGGCGCCTGACAAAAAGATCGCGCCCGTGTCGGGCTCCGCGCCGGTGGGGCGTCCTTGGGACATAGCCGCCGGAAACAAGGGTGTTTGCGTAATGACCAAGCTGATGACGACGCTGCTGGCCGCGGGCGCAAGCCTGGCCCTGTCCCAGGCCTTCGCGGGCCCCGCCTTCGCAGCCGGCGGCGCCTGCCCGCCCGGCGTGCCGCAGGGGATTTTCTGCGGCGAGAAGGACGCCAGCCTGGCGCCGGCCGGGATCTATGGGATGGACACCCAGCACGCGGCGGTCGTCGCCCGGGTGGCGCACATGGGCTATTCCATCAGCGTCTTCCGCTTCGACAAGGCCGAGGCGACCCTGACCTGGGACCCGGTCGTCCCGGCCAAGTCGTCGGTCACCGCCGCTGTGGAGACCGCCTCGATCACCAGCAATGTCGCGGGCTTCGCCACAGCAATCGCCGACAAGTACCTGATGTCCAAGGCCAATCCGACGGCCACCTTCGTCTCCACCGCCTTCCGCCAGACCGACGCCACCCACGGCCAGGTGGAGGGCCGGCTGACCCTGATGGGCAAGACCGCGCCCCTGACCCTCGATGTCGTCCTGGTGGGCGCCGGCAAGGGCTTCGGCGCCCCGCGCATCGGCATGACCGCCCGCGGCTGGATCAAGCCCGGCGACTACGGCATGCCCGCGGTCTTCGCCGACCCCATCGAGCTGGTGATCGACGCGGAGTTCGCGAAGCAGGGTTGAGGGAGGGGCGAGCTTCGACAGGGTCGGCCGCCATCCGCTTGTCCGAGGGTCCGGTTGCGGGCTGAATACCGATGGTGGGAATCGACGGTGGGCTCAACTGATCGCTGCAACACACTCGGCAAAGGTCTCGGCTGGCGTCCGATAGAGCAAGGTCTTTCTGGGCCGTTCGTTGAGCTGTCGAGCGATGGCGCTCAGCTGGACTTGGCTGTGCAGTGATAGGTCGGTC
>NZ_JAUSLW010000076.1 GCF_030645195.1 Phenylobacterium sp.
GCTGCGCTAGTCCCCGCCCATGAGCAATTCTCCCGCCGCCGAGGCCGCGCGCCGGCGCACCTTCGCCATCATCTCCCACCCGGACGCCGGCAAGACGACCCTGACCGAGAACCTGCTGCTGGCGGGCGGCGCGATCCGCGCGGCCGGCGCGGTGCGGGCCCGCGGCGAGAACCGCCGGACCCGGTCGGACTGGATGAAGATCGAGCGCGAACGGGGTATCTCCGTCTCGGCCAGCGTCATGACCTTCGACCACGACGGGCTGATGTTCAACCTGCTGGACACCCCGGGCCACGAGGACTTTTCCGAGGACACCTACCGGACCCTGACGGCCGCCGACGCCGCGGTCATGGTGCTGGACGCCGCCAAGGGGATCGAGCCCCAGACCCTGAAGCTGTTCGAGGTCTGCCGCCTGCGCGACATCCCCATCGTCACCTTCATCAACAAGATGGACCGCGAGGCCCAGGACCCCATCGAGCTGCTGGACGAGATCGCCTCGAAGCTCGCCCTCGACCCCGCGCCGCTCTACTGGCCCGCCGGCTCGGGCGGGCGGTTCAAGGGCATGCTGGATCTGCGCACCCAGCAGTTCCTGCCCTTCGCCAAGAAGACCGCCGACAACAAGGACGAGGGTCACCCCGCCGCCGTCGCCTTCAAGGGCAACGCCATGGTCAGCTATCTCGACCCCGAGGAGTTGGCCGAGCTGGAGGAGACCTCCATGCTGGTGGGGGAGGCCTCCAAGCCCTTCGATCCCAAGGCCTTCCTGGAGGGCCACATGACCCCGGTCTTCTTCGGTTCGGCCCTGCGCCACTTCGGCATCGACCAGCTGCTGGCGGGTCTGGGCGCCTATGCCCCGCCGCCCAAGGCGGTGGCCGCCACCAAGGGCGGAGAGGCCACCCACATCGCCCCGGGCGATCCGGAGGTCACCGGCTTCGTCTTCAAGGTCCAGGCGAACATGGACCCCAACCACCGCGACCGCATCGCCTTCCTGCGGCTCTGCTCGGGCAAGTTCGCGCGCGGCATGAAGCTGAAGGTGCAGAACACCGGCCGCCAGCTGTCGGTCAACGCGCCGATCATGTTCTTCGCCTCGGACCGTGAACTGGCCGAGGAGGCCTTCGCCGGCGACGTCATCGGCATCCCCAACCATGGCGTGCTGCGGGTCGGCGACAGCCTCTCGGAGACCGGGACCATCCGCTTCGCCGGCCTGCCCAACTTCGCCCCGGAAATCCTGCAGCGGGTCCGGGTGAAGGACCCCCTGAAGGCCAAGCACTTGAAGAAGGCGCTCGAGGGCCTGGCGGAGGAGGGGGTGACCCAGCTCTTCCGGCCCCAGTTCGGCGCGGACTTCATCGTCGGCGCGGTGGGTCAGCTGCAGTTCGAGGTGATGGCCGACCGTCTGGCCAACGAATACCAGCTCGAGGTCCAGTTCGAGGCCAGCCCCTTCGCCGAGGCCCGCTGGGTCACGGCCGCCAAGGCCGAGCTGGAGGACTTCGTCACCAAGCACAAGACCGCCATGGCCACCGACATCGACGACCAGCCGGTGTTCCTGGCCAAGTCGGCCTGGGAGCTGGGCTATGTGGTCGAGCGCTATCCGCAGGTGGCCTTCCACCGCACGCGGGAGCGGGGCTAGGTCCGTGGCCGGCGTGATCGTCTACGGGACCCCGCCCTACGGCCTGGTGGAGGTCCCGGCCGGCGCCGTCCAGGTCTCGCCGATCCAGGCGGGCTCCACGGCCCTGGAGAGCCTGGCCGACGGCTCGCTCGACGAGGCGGTGATCGCCGCGCCCCCGGGCACCGCCGAGCGCGACTATGCCTTGGCCCAGGCCCTGCGGACCCTGAAGCCCGGCGGCCGCCTGACCGCCTTCGCGCCCAAGGACAAGGGCGGGGCGCGCCTGAAGAAGTCCCTGGAAGCCTTCGGCTGCGAGGTCTTCGAGGAATCCCGCAAGCACAACCGCATCTGCACGGTGGAGCGCCCGGAGCATCTCACCGGCCTGGACGAGGCCATCGCCAAGGGCGCGCCGCGCGCCGTCGGCGACCTCTGGACCCAGCCCGGGGTCTTCAGCTGGGACCGGGTCGATCCGGGCAGCGCCCTGTTGCTGAAGAGCCTGCCGCCGCTGAAGGGCAAGGGTGCCGACTTCGGCTGCGGGATCGGCATCCTGGCCCTCTCCGTCCTGGCCGCCCCGGAGGTCGCCGCGCTCACCCTGGTGGACATCGACCGCCGGGCCATCGAGGCGGCCCGCAGGAACGTCACCGATCCCCGGGCGGCCATCGTCTGGGGCGATGTGCGCCAGGCGGGCCTGACCGATCTCGACTTCGTGGTGATGAACCCGCCCTTTCACGACGGCGGCTCGGAGGATCGGGCGCTCGGCGTGGCCTTCATCGAGACCGCCGCCAAGGCCCTGCGCAAGGGCGGGACCTGCTGGCTCACCGCCAACCGCCACCTGCCCTATGAGCGGCCCCTGGCCGCCGCCTTCTCCAAGGTCGAGCTCAAGGCCGAGGCCGGCGGCTACAAGATCTACGAGGCCCGCAAGTGAGCAAGGCCCCGATGGCCAGACTCGATCGCCTGCTGGCCAATCTCGGCTACGGCTCCCGGCGCGAGGTCAACGCCCTGGTCCGCGCCGGCGGCGTGGTGCTGGACGGGGTCACCCTGAAGGACGCCGGCGCCAAGGTCCCCATCGTCCGCGACCTGCCCGCCCGCATGACCATCTCCGGCGCCCCGGTGGACCCGCCCGCGCCCCTGACGCTCATCATGCACAAGCCGCTCGGCGTGGTCTGCTCCCACCGCGAGCCCGGGCGCAGCGTCTATGAGCTGCTGCCCGCCCGCTGGCGCGCCCGCATGCCCGGCCTCTCCACCATCGGCCGGCTGGACAAGGAGACCTCGGGCCTGCTGCTGATCACCGACGATGGGGACTTGCTGCACCGGGTGATCTCGCCGCGTCACCACGTGGCCAAGCGCTACCTGGCCACGCTGGACCGGCCCCTGACCGGGGAGGAGGGGGCGATCTTCGCCGCCGGGACCCTGATGCTGGAGGGCGAGACCACCCCCCTGGCGCCCGCCGAGCTGGAGGTGCTTTCGCCCACCCAGGCCTCCCTGACCATCACCGAGGGCCGCTACCACCAGGTGCGCCGGATGTTCGCCGCCGTCGGCAACCACGTCACCGCCCTGCACCGCGACCGGATCGGCGGGCTGTCGCTGTCCGCCGACCTGGCGCCTGGCGAGTGGCGCGTATTGGACGAAGCCGGCGAGGCGTCGATCTTCGCCTAGACGTCCATTTCGCCTCAAAAGCGAAAATTCGCATTCCGTTAACCATAACTCACTGATTAACCACTTGTTTACGATCTCGGACCCGGCTTTGCTCCTTCCGGTCTGAACCCAGGTCAGGCGTCCCGTGTTGAGACGCCAGGGTGATCGGAGCCGCGACATGTTCGAGTTCGGTCGGGAATTGAAGCGCCTATTCGGCGCCGAGGGCCTGAACACCCCGCGCGACGGGCTGACCGGCGGGGACGCCTCCCTGCTGGAGCTGCTGGACCTGGACCTGCTGAAAGCCGAGGCCAAGGCCGCCGACGTGGCCGCCGGCCGCATCGGCGCCGCCGACCGCGCTCAGCGCAAGCTGGAGGCCGCCATCGTCTGGCGCGAGGTCGCCCGCCGCTCCGGCGACGCCGTGGCCCTGCGCAAGGCCGCCGCCACCGCGGAGGCCGCCGCCGACCTCTTCGACCGCAACCGCCGCCCCGACGGCTGGGCCCGCGCCCGCTGCGAACAGGCCTTCTGCGCCATGCTGGGCGCTGAGCTGTTCGGCGACGAGGGCCTCAACGCCGCCGCCGATCTCGCCTTCCGCGAGGCCCGCGCCGCCGCCCGCGGAGGCCTGGCCCTGCCGCTCGCCGATGTCGGCATCGCCGCCCTGGAGGGCCGCAGCCGCATGGCCGCCGGCGACGCCCAGGCCGCCCGCGTCGTCGCCGCCCGCTTCACCATCCCGATCCAGGGCCTCACCGTCCTGACCAAGCGCTGCCGCGCCGCCCGCCTGCTGGCCGTCGAGGCCCGCCTGGTGCGCGCCGACCTGCTGCTGGGCTGGGGCGCGCGGTTGAAGGACAGCGACCTGCTGCAGCAGGCCCTGGACGACGCCGAGGCCGCCATCGCCGGCATGGACCCCGCCTACGAACCCCTGACCTGGGCCCGCGCCGCGGCCATGCGTGGCCAGGCCATGGCCCTGCTGGGTGACGCCGCCGGCCAGATCGAGAGCGTGGCCGCCGCCATCAATCAGCTCGCCGACGTGCTCAACGACCTGTCGCGCGAGCACAGCCCCCTGGACTGGGCCCGCATCCAGACCTCGCTGGCCGAAAGCCTGCAGGCGCTCGGCGAGGCCGGCGCCAGCGAGCGCGCCTACGAACAGGCCGTCACCTGCTACGACCGCGCCGCCATGGTGCTCAAGGAGATCCCGGCGCTCGCCCTGCGCGCCGCCGCCGCCTCCAACCGCGCCCTCTGCCTGGCCCGTTGCGCCGAGCTCTCCGGCGACCTCAATGTGCTGGACGCCGCCGAGACCGCCTTCCGCATCGAGCTGACCGCCATGTCGCCGGGCCGCGACCCCACCGCCTGGGCCCTGCTGCAGGTGAACCTCGCCCGCCTCTACGAGGCTCGCCTGGACATCACCGGCCGCGACCGCGGCGAGCGCGCCGCCGCCGCCCACGCCCTGAACGCCGCCCTCGACGTCTTCGCTGAACAGGGCCTGCGCTCCCTCAGCATCGTCGCCTCCGACGCCCTCAGCCGCCTGACCCACGGCTCCCCGCGCCCCGCCTTCTGACGCGCACGATTTAGACTCCTCAACTCTCGGGTGCGCGTGCCAAGCTGCGCCTTGGGTTGGGGGAGCGCCTGTGATGCGTTGGAATATGTTGGGGCCCGTGCTGCTCGGCGCGGCGGCGATGGCCTCGTCGGCCCTGGCGGCTGACGCGATCGTCCACGCCACATGGCTCACCCGCCCGAGGGCCGAAGACCTGCTGGGGGTCTGGCCCGCCGAGGCGCTGAAGCGGGGATTGGGCGGGCGGGCAGTCTTGTCCTGTACGGTCACCACGACGGGCGCCCTTGTCGAGTGCCAGGTCGCCAGCGAGAGCCCGCCCGGCGCCGGCTTCGGGCAGGCGGCTATCGCCCTCACGCCTCAACTGCTGATGTCGCCGGCGACCCGCAACGGCGTCCCGTTCGCCGAGGCCGGGGTCAAGATCTCCATCAACTTCTCCGGCGCCGGACCCGAGACCGGCTCCCGTATCGGCGGCCAGATGAGCCTGGCCCCCATCCCGGTGAGGGCCATCTCCGACGTGCCCTGGATTGACGCGCCCACCTACGACCAGGTGGCGGCCGTCTATCCGGAGAAGGCGCGGCAGAAGGCGGTGGCCGGCCACGTCGTGATGAGCTGCGTCTTCAAGGCCGACGGCCACCTGACCGGATGCTCCACCGTCCGTGAGGAGCCCGACGGCTACGGCTTCTCCAGCGCGGCGCGCAGCTTGGTGGGCGCTTTCAGCGCGCCCACGACCGTTCGCGGTCAGAGCGTCCGCGCCGCCACCCTGCAACTGCCGGTCTCCTTCGAGCCCAAGATGCTGGACCCGGCCCGGCCCATGGTGGGCAAGCCGCAGTGGACGGTCCTTCCCGAACCCTCGGACTTTCAGGCCGGCTACCCGAAGGCGGCCCTCGCCGCCAACGTGCTGAAGGGCCGCGCCGTGCTGAGCTGCGTCGTGGCGGCTCAGGGCGCCCTGACCGACTGCGCGGTGTCCAGCGAAGAGCCCGCAGGCCTGGGCTTCGGTGCGGCGGCCTCGGCCCTGGCGCCGACCTTCCGGCTGGGAATCTGGACCCCCGACGGCCTGCCGACCGTCGGTGCCCGCATCAAGGCGCCGATCCGCTACGAGCGTCCCGAGGCCGATCCGACGGCCAAGCCCTAGCCCGGGAGATGTCCTTGAAACCCGTCGTTCTCTCTCTCGTTTTCGCCGTCGCCGGTCTCGCGGCCCCCTCCGCGGCCGCGCCCGACGTCATCGTGCAACCGGACTGGCTGCGCAAGCCGACCCAGGAGCAGTTGATGGCCGTCTGGCCCAAGGGCGCTCTGCAGGTCGGCAAGAAGGGGCGGGGCGTTATCGACTGCTCGGTCTCGCTGCAGGGGATGTTGTTCGACTGCAAGGTGGCGGAGGAGGACCCCGTGGGCTCCGGCTTCGGGCGCGCGGCCATCGCCCTGACACCGCAGTTCGTGATGAAGCCCGCAACCCGAAATGGCGTCCCCTTTGTCGCAACCCATGTCCGCATTCCCATCACCTTCGTCTGGCCGGCCGAGATGCGCCGGCAGGGGCACATCTTCACCAACGAGGTGATCGCCAATGTGAACTGGCGGGCCGCGCCGTCCTTCGCTCAGGTTGTCGCGGCCTATCCCGCCAAGGCGCGCGCGGCCGGCGCCGGAGGCTCGGCCACCCTGGACTGCCGGTTCAAGGACGACGGGCTGTTGTCGGATTGCAGCGTGCTGGGTCAGACGCCCACGGGAATGGGTTTTGGTGAGGCCGCGAAGTCGCTCTCCAGCCTTTTCGTGGGACCAACCGCTCTCAAGGACGGCTCGCTCACCAGGGGCGCCAGCGTGCAGATTCCGGTGACCTTCGCCCCCGAGATGCTGACCTCGAACAAGCCCGTGACGGGTAAACCCAAGTGGACAGCCGTGCCCTCGGCGGAGGATCTCGTGGGGGCGATCCCGCCTGCGGCGATCGCGGCGGGTGTGAAGACGGCGCGAGTGATGATCTCCTGCGTCATCGCCCAGGGCGGCGGCATCACCGACTGCACGGTGGTCAGCGAGGATCCACCAAACCTGGGGTTCGGCGCCGCGACTCTCGGCCTGGCGAAGGGAGTCAGGGTGAGCATCTGGACGGCGGAGGGTCTGCCCACCATCGGCGGCGGTGTGAGCGTTCCGATTCGCTATGATATCCCGCCGCCCGCGCCCGCCAAGCCCTAGGCGGCGGCGACGTCGCCGGTCTGGCGGCGCATGCGCCAGAAGCGGATGGTGCGCTGGGCGGCTTCCAGGGGCAGGGACTCGTAGAGTTGGCCATATTCCCGGGCGCGGCCCATGGCGTTGGAATCGCGGTCCAGGATCAGGACGGCGAAGGTCAAGTAGAGCGAGCGGTCGAAGCCCGCCGCCTTGCAGACGATGGAGAGCGCGTCGAGCTCGCGACGCTCCAGGATGCGCCGGGCGGTGTGGAAGTCGATGTCGGCCAGTTCGCACAGGGCCACCAGGAACTTGGTGGTCTCGCGGTTGCGCAGGAAACCGGCCAGGACCGGCGGGGTGATGGCGCCGCGCAGTTGCAGGATGCGGACGGCCTTCTCGGCCTCGACATAGTCGCCGGGCAGGGCGCCGTCGCGGGCGGCCAGCCGCTTGCGGCCGGCGGCCAGCGCCTGGTCCAGCTCCTCGGGGTCGACCTCGGAATTGCGCTCCAGGATCTGGTCGCGCAGACGGGCCTCCACCACGAAATACATCTCGTTCAGCAGGTCGACCGGCAGGGCCTTCCGCGCCACAACGGCCTGGTGCAGGACCGGATTGTCCAGGGCGCGGTCCACCACCATCTCGTGGGTCGCCCGCGACATCTCCGCCCCCTGGTTGGCCAGCAGGGTCCCGAGCGTCTCGTCGTCGCCGCGCTCCACGATGGCCTCGGACACCGACATCGGCACCATGGGGCGCTGGGAGATGGCGCGCAGGTGGTCCTGGCCCCGCGTACGGGCCACCGAAAGCAGGTCGTCCTCGGTGAGCGCCGTGGAGCCTTCCAGTAGGGGACGGGCCACCTCGATGGAGGCGTCGCGGGCGAGCGCCCGGATCAGGCCCGCCGGGGCGGGATCGGCGCCGGACATGCGATGGGCGAGCTCGGCGCGGACAGCCTCTTCCATGTCGCCGGCCAGCTGGGTCAGGACGTCGTCGAACAGGGCCATCTCGCCGGGCGCGCGGGGGTCGTCAGTGGTGAAGAACAGGTCGGTGACGCCACGCAGCAGCTCACGCCTCCGGTCGCTGGAGGGCTCCTGGGCCAGTTCGATCAGGTCGTGGAGCTTGGTGCGCGTCATCTGGACTCTCAGAACGGGCGGCCGTCGCCGCCGTCGGACTCATCGTTGCTGTCGCCATCGGTCGTCTTGACCTTGGGCGCGTCGGGGGGACCGATGAGGACATAGCGGTCGCCAGCCGGCGGCTCGGGGATCAAGTCGGGCTCCAGGCCATAGGCGCGGTGCACGGAATAGAGCTTGGAGGATCCGCCCACCTTCCGGGCTGCCGCCGAGGCGTCGGCCAGGTGTTGCGGGGCGGCGATCGCGGCCTGTTCCGGCAGGGGGGGCGGGCCGCTGTAGAGGCTCGACGGCAGGGGCGCACGGAGCGGCGGCGAGGCCGGCTGTTCCAGGGACGCGGCCGGCGGCGCGGCGCGCGGAGCCTGGTACGGCGTCTGCGGCGTGAAGGGCTGGTAGGCGGGCGGCTGGTAGGTGGTCACCCGGCGCTCGCCGGGGGGCGGGGCCAGCTCCGCCGGGGGCGGCGCCTCCTGGCGGCCGCGGGAGAACTGCCCGGCCAGGGCCATCGGCTCGGGCCGGGCATAGGGGCTGGGCTGGCCGGACGGGGTGGCGTAGGCGCGCTTGTTGGACCAGTTCAGCATCGGGCCGGCGGGCGCCGGCGCCTCGACGGGCGGGCGCGCCTCATAGCGGGCGCGATCGTCCTCCTCGGAGGCCGGGTGGACCGCGCGGAGCATGGCGGCGATGGCGAGACCTAGGCGCATGATCGGCGAAAGCTATCGGCAGCCGCTTAACCCTGAGCTAACAGCCGTCTTTAACCCTAGCCTAACGGCCGCCCTTAACGGCCTCGCCACCAGGCCAGTCCAGCCCGCTCCGCGCGCTCCAGAAGCGCGTGCAGGACCACCCCCATCAGGCCCAGGACCACCAGGGCCGCGATCATTCGGGCCGTCTGCAGCTTGTTGCCGGCGTCCAGGATGCGCCAGGCCAGGCCGCGCACACCGCCGGAGCCCGCGCCGAACTCGGCCACAACCGCCCCGATCACCGCCAGGCCGGCCGCAACCTTATGACCTTCCAGGAGAAATGGGACGGCCGAGGGTAGGCGCAGGCGCAGGACCCGCTGCAGGCGGCTCGCGCCATAGAGATCGAACAGCCGCTCCAGGTCGGGGTCGGCGGCCTTCAGGCCGGTGACCGCCCCGGAGAAGATCGGGAAGAAGGCCACCAGGACGGCCAGGGCCACGATGGCCCGCTCGGGATGGTCGATGCCGGCCCAGATCAGCACCAGGGGGGCGATGGCCACCACCGGGGTCACCTGCAGCACCGAGGCCAATGGCCGCACCGCCCGGTCCGCCAGGGGGCTCAGGCCCACCAGCAGGGCGATGGCCTGGGCCGCGACGCTGGCGATGACCAGCGCGATCAGCGCCACCGACAGGGTGTTCCAGGCCGCCTGCATCAGGCTCGCCGTGTCGGTGGCGAGCGCCACGGCGACGTCGGAGGGGGCGGGCAGGAAATAGGCCGGGACCCCGGTGACCCGGCAGGCGATCTCCCACCCGGCCAGCAGCAGGGCGATGAGGGCGAAGGGCGCGAGCAGGTCGAGGAGCTTGCTCACGCGGCGGCCTCCGAGCCCTTGACCAGCAGGTCCGACACCGCCTCGGCGGCGTGGCGGAACTCCGGGGTGGTGCGGAAGCCGATCAGCCGGGGCAGGTGCCCCGCCACCTCGATCTCCCCGGCGATGCGTCCCGGTCCGCGGGTCATCACCGCCACGCGGCTGGCCATGTAGGCGGCCTCCTCGACATTGTGGGTGACGAAGACAATGGCGGGCTTGGTCTCGCGCCACAGCTTCAGCACGTCGTCGGCCAGGGACCGGCGGGTGATCTCGTCCAGGGCCGCGAAGGGTTCGTCCAGCAGCAGCAGGCGCGGCTCGGTGACCAGGGCGCGAGCCAGGGAGGCGCGCATGGCCATGCCCCCCGACAGCTGGGCCGGACGTGCCTGCTCGGCGCCGGCCAGGCCGACGCGGGCGAGGGCCGCGGCCGCCAGGTCCCGGGCGCCCCTGCGCGAGGCGCCGGCCAGCTCCAGGGGCAGGGCGACATTGGCCTGGGCGCTCATCCAGGGCGCCAGGGTCGGGGCCTGGAAGACCACCGAGGTCTCGCCGCGGCCGGCGGTGCGGGTGACCGTCCCCCGGGTCGGCTGCTCCAGACCGGCCAGCAGGCGCAGGGCCGTGGACTTGCCGCAGCCCGAGGGACCCACCAGGGCGACGATCTCGCCCGGCGCCACGCTCAGGGTGAACGGCCCCAACGCGCGGCCGCGTTTGGGGTAATCGACTTCAACGGCCTCGAGGGCGACGACGGGCGGCATCGGCGCGGCGGGCTACTTCGCCGCCGGCGGCGCCACGAACTGCAGGGTGTAGGCCTTCTTGTAGTCCAGGGTCTTGGGATAGACGCCCTGGTCCGAGGCGATCTTGAAGAACTCGGCCCAGCGGGCGTCGCTCATCGTGCCGATGCCGGCGGTCTTGGCCTCGCCGCCGTCGACGATGCCGTAGGCCTTCATCTTCTCGCGGGCCTGGTCGAGGACGTCCTGGGCCATCTCCGGATTGTCCTTGCGGATCAGGGCGTCGGCCGGCGCCGGATCGCCGTAGAGATAGTCGCGCCAGCCCTTGGCCGAGGCCTCCACGAAGGCCTTCACCGCCGCCGGATTGGAGTCGATCAGGCTCTGCGGGACCATGATCATGGTGGCGTAGCTGGGATAGCCGTTGTCGGCCAGGAGGAAGACCTTGGGCTTCATCTTGGCCTCCTTCTCCAGGGTGTAGGGCTCGCTGGTGACGTAGCCCTGCTGGGCCACGCGCTTGTCGGCCAGGAAGGGGGCGGAGTTGAAGGTGTACTTGCGGATCTGATCGTCGGTGAAGCCGTACTTGGACTTCAGCCAGACCCAGAAGGCGGTGACCGAGGCATCCGACAGCAGGATGGGATGGCCCTTCAGGTCCCCGATGCTCTCGATCCCCTGGTCGGGGTGGGCGATCAGGACCTGGGGGTCCTTCTGCATCATGGCCGCGACGGCCTTAACCGGCACGCCCTCCTGGGCCATGTTCAGAGCGATGAAACTGTTGGAGCCCATGCCGGCCTGGACCGCGCCCGAGGCCAGCAGTTGCGGCACGTTCACGCCGGGGCCGCCCTGGACGATCTGCACGTCCAGGCCGCGCTTGGCGTATTCGCCGTTGGCCAGGGCCTCATAGAACCCGCCGTGCTCGGCCTGGGCCCGCCAGTCGGTGGCGAACTTGATCACCGTGGGCTGGCCGGCGGCCGGGGCGGTGTCCGCCTTCTTGGCCGGGGAACAGGCGACGGCGAGGACCGCGAGGGCGGCGATGGCGATGGCGCGCAAGGCGTTCATGATCTCTCCCCAACTTGGATCGCCCTTAAGCCTAGGGCGTGACGGCCCCGCTTCCAAGATGGGTTGGCCAGGTTTCTAGGCCGCGTTGTCCTTGGCCCGCGCATCGGCGAGCCACCGGGCGAGGACGCCGTGCAGGGCCTCGATCTGGATCGGCTTGCCGACGGCGTCGTTCATGCCGGCCTTGAGGCAGCGGGCCTCCATCTCGGGCATGACGTCGGCGCTCATGGCGATGATCGGCAGGGTGGCGCAGCGCCCCCCCAGGGCCCGGATCAGGCGGGTGGCCTCCAGGCCGTCCATGCGGGGCATGTGGACGTCCATCAGGATCAGGTCGACCGCGCGGTCGCGGGCGGCGGTCACGGCGTCCTCGCCGTTCTCGGCCAGCACCACCTCGCAGCCCAGCAGGGTCAGGACCGTGGCGCCCAGCTCGCGGTTCACCGGGTGGTCGTCCACCAGCAGCACCGTGGCGCCCAGGTCGCCGATCTTGCGCATGCCCGAGGCCGGCTGGGCCACGGTCTCGGCCAGGGTCGCCTCGATCTCGAACCAGAAGACCGAGCCGAAGCCCTCGGCGCTGTCGAGGCCGATGCGGCCGCCCATCAGCTCGGTCAGGCCCTTGCAGATGGCCAGGCCCAGGCCCGTGCCGCCGTGCTCGCGAGTGACCGTGGCGTCGGCCTGGCTGAACCGATTGAACAGGCGGGTGGCCTGTTCGGTGGGGATGCCGATCCCGGTGTCGGTGACCACGAAGCGCAGGGTGGCGGCGTCCCCGGCGATCGTCACCTCCAGGTCCAGGCGGACCCGGCCGCGCTCGGTGAACTTGATGGCGTTGGAGAGCAGGTTCAGCAGGATCTGCCGAAGCCGCAGATCGTCGGCCATCACCGGCCGGTCGACCTCGCCGGTGGCTGAGAACTGCAGGTCCAGGCCCTTGCGGCGGGCCGTCTCGGCGACGATGGCCAGGGCCTCCTGGGCCATGGCCCGGGGCTCGATGGCGCGGGCCGACAGCTCCACCTCGCCGGACTCCATCTTGGAGAAGTCCAGCACGTCGTTGACGACGTTGAGCAGGGAGGAGCCGGCGCGGTCGATCAGGGTCAGCTGGCGGTGGGCGGCCTCGGGCAGGTCGCCGCGTTTCATCAGCACCTCGGTGAAGCCGATGATGCTGTTCATCGGGGTGCGGATCTCGTGGCTCATATTGGCCAGGAACTCCGACTTGGCGCGGCCGGCGGCCACGGCGCGGGCCTGGGCGGCGCGGGCCACCCGGGTGCGGCTGGCCCACAGGCGCTTCAGGCGCTTCTGGTCGGCGATGGCGAGCGCGGTGGCGAGCGCGGTGAAGAAGCTGATCCCGATCAGGAACTGCACGCCGCGGGTCTTCTGCAGCAGGGTCCAGGTCGCCCCGGTGTGGGTCTCCTGGGTCCCCAGGACCAGGCTGGTGGAGACCGAGGCCAGCATCATCGCCGCCACCGCCGCGCCGCGCGGGCCCAGGCGGAAGGCGATGAGGGTCATCAGGGGGAAGATGATGATCGGGGTCGGGAAGCGCACCGGCGTGAAGGCCAGCACGCTGCCGGCCGCCATCAGGCAGTAGAGGCCGAACTGCTCGGGCCAGTCGCGGTGGAAGTCGCGCACCGTGTCGGACCGGGCGATCAGCAGGATGGCGGGCAGGGCGATCGCCATGCCCAGGCCGTGCGCATAGAACCAGGTGCTCAACACGGAGTTGAAGCTGTGGCCGAACAGGGTCAGGACGTCGGCGGCCACCACCGAGCTGGCGGCCGTCGCCGGCGCCACGGCGAACAGCAGCAGCTTGGCTACCCGCTTGAGGCTGGTTAGCCGCATGGTCTGGCCGCAGGCCTTGCGCGCCAGCCAGGCCGTGGCGAAGGCCTCGGCGAAGTTGAGCACCGGGAAGGCGAAGCCGATCCCCATCGCATTGCCCAGCAGCAGGCCGGCGCCCCAGTTGAACAGGAAGCAGATCGCCGCCGCCGGGACGCTCCAGCGCCAGGGCAGCAGCAGGAAGGAGGCCGCCAGGATGCCATTGGACAGCCAGATCGCCGCGACCCCGGTCTCGCCCTTCGACAGGGCGAGGCTGAACAGCACGCTGGCCGTGAAGGCCAGGGTCAGGCTGACGGTCAGGATCAGGTTGCGCGACGGCTTGGCCAGCATCGAAGGTCCTCAAGAGGCCGCGCGATGATGACTCATTCTGGTGGCGAAAGGTTTAAGTCGTGCCAAGTCGGGACACATAGCCGCACCAATTCGGGTAGCGCCCATAGCAAGAGGGCGGCGCAGCGGTTTCCCGTCACGTCGCCCTCTCATCCAGATCCGTTGGGGGATCTGCGTCTTAAGGTCGGTTTGCGACTTCGAACGCGGGGTTACCCGCAGGTTTCCATCGCCGACCGGTGTCCTTTGGTCGCTCCGGTCCCGGCTTGCGCCGCTTCCAGTTCCCCAGAGAACCTCCTGCTCGCATCGTCGAACCCGTTTCCGTGTCCGTCAGCGCCGCAGTCCCTCTCGACCCCTTGATCTTTCCCCCGAACCCTCTATCAAGCAAGCGCCGCGATTCGCCCCGATGTGGGTCACGGCCCCAATTCCGGTGGACATCCTGTGGATGTTTTGGGGATTTTCCGGGATTTTTCCTTAAGAATCAGCGCTGAAATTTATCCACAGCATTCCTGTGGCCGCCGCGAATCAGGCGCTGGAGCGGGACGGGCCTTTAACGCCCGCCCTCCAGCGCCTCGCGCATCTCCTCCAGGGTCATCCAGTCCTCCTCGGCCTTGGCCAGTTCGGCCTGGGCGGCCGCGTGGGCCTTGCTCAGCTTGTCGAAGCCGGCCGGATCGCGGGCGTAGAGGGCCGGATCGGCCATGTCGGCCTCCAGCTTGGCGATCTTGGCCGGCAGGCTGGCCATCAGCCCCTCGGCCTCCTTCAGCCGATGCTGGTCCTTGAAGGAGAGCTTGGTGGCCTTCCTGGGCTCGGCGGGCTTGGCCGCCGCCTTGGGCGCGGGGACCGGGGCGGGCGCCTCGCCGATGGCGCGGAAATAGCCGGGGTTCTGGCGCAGGAAGTCCTGCCAGCCGCCGGGCGTCTCCACCACGTCGCCGCGGCCGTTCAGGGCGATGGTGGAGGTGGCCAGCCGGTCGATGAAGTCGCGGTCGTGGCTCACCAGGATCAGGGTGCCCTCGAAGTCGGCCAGCAGGTCCTCGAGCAGATCCAGCGTATCCATGTCCAGATCGTTGGTGGGCTCGTCCAGGATCAGCAGGTTGGCGGGCGTGGCGAGCGCGCGGGCCAGCAGCAGGCGGTTGCGCTCGCCGCCGGACAGGCTGCGCACCGGCTGGCGGATCTGGGCGTCGGTGAACAGGAAGTCCTTGGCGTAGGCGTTCACATGCTTGGGCTGGCCGCGCACCATCACCTGGTCGCCCCCCAGCGGGGTGAGCACGTCGCGCAGCATCATGTCGGGCTTCAGGTCGGCCCGGGCCTGGTCGATATAGGCCGTCTCCAGATTGGCCCCCAGCTTCACCGAGCCGGTGTCGGGCGCGATCTCTCCCAGCAGCATCTTCACCAGGGTGGTCTTGCCCGCCCCGTTGGGACCGACGATGGCCACCCGGTCGCCGCGCAGGATGCGGGTGGAGAAGCTCTTGAGCAGCACCCGGTCGCCGAAGGCCTTGGAGATTCCCTTGGCCTCGATCACCCGCTGGCCCGACAGGCCGGAGGAGGCGATGCCCATGTTCATCTCGCCGCGCGCTTCGCGCAGGCGCTCGACCTTGACCTGGCGCAGCTCCATCAGGGCGCGGCGGCGGCCCTCGTTGCGGGCCCGGCGGCCGGTGACCCCGCGCTGCAGCCAGTACTCCTCCTGCTCCAGCTTCTTGTCGATCCGGCGGCTCTCCTCGACCTCGGCGGCCAGGATCTGCTCCACCCAGGCGTCGAAGGCCGCGAACCCCTTGTCGAGGCGCCGCACCTTGCGGTGCTCCAGCCAGAAGCAGCGCTGGGTGGTTCGCTCCAGGAAGGCGCGGTCGTGGCTGACGATGACCATGGCGGCGCGGCTATTGGCCAGTTCCTTCTCCAGGGTCTCGATGGCCAGTATGTCCAGGTGGTTGGTGGGTTCGTCCAGCAGCAGCAGGTCCGGGTCCTCGGCGAAGGCCCGGGCCAGCGCCGCCCGGCGAATCTCGCCCCCCGACAGGCCCGCCGTCGACTTGGCCGGGTCGATGCCGAAGATGGCCAGGGCCGCGTCGGCCTCGTGCTCCGCCGCGCCGCCGGCGGTGACGTGCTCCAGCAGGGTCGCGCCGAAGATCTCCGGCTCCTGCGGCACATAGGCGATGCGCACCGCCGGCTGCACGGCCCGCTCGCCGTCGTCGGGCTGGATCTGGCCGGCCAGCACCTTCAGCAGGGTGGTCTTGCCCGCCCCGTTGCGCCCCACCAGGCAGGCGCGCGACCGCGGCTCCACCGACAGGTCGACGCCGTCGAACAGCATTTTCGGTCCGTCGGCGAGGCGGACGTCCTTCAGGGCGAGGATGGGTGGCTTCATGCGGCGTCCGACATAGCGAGGCGCCGGGGATGCGCAAGCTCTAGAACCCAATCCGCTCATCCCGGCGAAGGCCGGGACCCAGATACATCATGAGCGGTCAGAGGTGATCCGAACGTCAAATGACCGGATTTCGCCCCGCTGCTGGGGATTTCACCTGGATCCCGGCCTTCGCCGGGACGAGCGGGAGAGGGGGAAGCGCCCCGCGCCCTAGAACGGGATCTCCTCGACCGGCGGCTTGATCGGCTCCGGCTTGGGCTCGGCCTGTTCCGGCGGGATCGCGGCCTCGGCCTCGCGGGCGGCGGCGGAGAACTCGTCGGCCAGGCCCTCGTAGAAGGCGTTGCGCGGATCGGCCTCCAGCTCCGGCTCGGGATCGGGCAGCAGCCAGTCGAAGTCGCGGATCGGCAGCTTCTCGTGGGCCACCACCATGAACGACCGCCAGACCGCCGCTGACATGACGCCGCCGGTGATCTTGTTCATCGGCTTGTCGTCGTCGTTGCCGACCCAGACGCCCGCCACATAGTCGGGGGTGAAGCCCACGAACCAGGCGTCGCGCCAGTTCTGGCTGGTGCCGGTCTTGCCGGCGGCGGGACGGCCGAAATTGGCCCGGGTGCCGGTGCCCGAGGTGATCACCTTCTTCATCATCTTCACCATCATGCTGGCGCGGGCGATGTCGTAGGCCGGGGTGGGCGACGAGGTCTGGTGCAGGAAGACCGGCTGGCCGCCGATCGTCTTGATCTCGTCGACCATGTAGGGCGTGATCCGCGCGCCTCCGGTCTGGAAGACCTGGAAGCCGGAGACCATCTCGATCAGCGGCACCTCGTAGGAGCCCAGCGCCACCGACAGGTTCGGATTGGCCGGGAGGGTGGTGACGCCGAACCGGCGGGCCAGCTCGGCCACGGCCGCGCCGCCGACCTCCTGGGCCAGCTTCACCGCCACGGTGTTGATGGACTGGGCCAGAGCCGTCTCCACCGTCACCGCCCCGCGATAGCCGCCGCCATAGTTCTCCGGCCGCCAGTCGCCGAACTTCACCGGCCCGTCGATGCGCACGTCGGTGGGCATGACGCCCTTCTCCAGGGCCGCGGCGTAGACGAAGGGCTTGAAGGACGAGCCGGGCTGCCGCCTGGCCTGGACCGCGCGGTTGAAGACGCTGGCGTTGTAGTCGAGCCCGCCCACCATGGTGCGGATCGCACCCTCGGCGGAGATGGCCACCATGCTAGCCTGGGAGGCGCCGGCCGCCTTGCCCTCGGCGCCGATCACTTGGCGCAGGATGTTGGCGCCGGTGGCCTGCAGCCTGGGATCGATGGTCAGGCGGACCAGCAAGTCGGGCGAGTTGGGGCCCACCAGCTTGAGGACCTCGTTGGTAGCGTAGTCGAGCGCGTAGCCCATGTCCCCGTCGTTGGCCAAGGCGCTGGGGCTGATGCGGGGGGTGTCGGCCTCGGCGGCCTGGGCGTCCTCGCCGGTGATCCAGCCCTCGCCGCGCATGCGCTCCAGCACCAGGCGCTGGCGCTCCAGGGCGCCGGCCATGTTGCGGTTCAGCGCCATGCGCGAGGGCGCCTTGGGCAGGCTGGCCAGCAGGGCCGCCTCCGACAGGGTCAGCTGGCTGGCGGGCTTGCCGAAATAGGTGCGCGAGGCGCCGTCGATGCCGAAGGTGTTGGCCCCGAAATAGATGCGGTTGAGATAGAGCTCCAGCACCTCGTCCTTGCTCAGCATCTTCTCCAGGCGCTGGGCCATGACGGCCTCCTGGATCTTCCGCTTCATCGTCTGGTCGGGGGTCAGGAACAGGCCCTTGGCCAGCTGCTGGGACAGGGTCGAGCCGCCCTCCACCACCCGGCCGGCGGCGTAGTTGGCCCGCGCGGCGCGCACGATGGCCCAGGGGTCCACCGCCCCGTGCTGGTAGAAACGCTTGTCCTCCGCCGCCAGGAAGGCGCGGGGCACATAGGCGGGCAGCTGGCCGAGCGTCACCCGGTCGCCGTACTTCGGCCCCCGCGAGGCGATCAGCCCCCCGGTCTTGTCAAAGAACTTGATCGCCGGCGCCCGGTTGATCGCATAGAGCGCCTCGCGCTCGGGCAGGGGCGGGATGTCCTTCAGATAGACCTGCTGGACGTAGACGGCCGCCCCCAGCACGGTGAGCGCCAGGACGGCGGCGGCCACCACCAGGGCGGTCCACAGCCAGCGCAGGTCGCGCGGCTTGCGCGGCCCGCCGCCGAAGTCCGATCCGCCGCGCCGGGCCTTGGGCGGCTTGGGCGGTTTCACCGCCTTGGCCTTGCGCGGCGCGGGCAGGTCGGCCCGGAACGGTTCCTCGGTCACGGTTTCAGGCGCCGGCGCGCCAGGCGCCCGCGGGCTCGGATGCGAGTCCGGGAACTTATAGGGATCGAGGTTCCAGTCGGTCACTTGGTCAAACTAAGGAGGACGGCGGGGAGGCTTTTGGTTTAGGACGCCACCACCATGGCGACGAGACCTTACTGGGAAACGAAATCACTCCGCCAGATGACGGCGGCCGAGTGGGAGAGCCTATGCGACGGTTGCGGGCTTTGCTGTCTCGTTCGCTTCGAGGATGAGGACACCGGCGAGATCATCCCCACCCGCGTGCATTGTCGCCTCCTCGACGCCAAGACCTGCTCATGCAGCAACTATGCCGGGCGAAAGAAACATGTCCCCGACTGCATCAAGCTGACGCCGTACAATGTCGAGACCCTGGAGTGGATGCCGCTGTCCTGCGCCTACCGCCGGATCAATGAGGGCCGCGGCCTGGCCGACTGGCACCCCCTGATTTCCGGCGACCCCGAAAGCGTCCACCGCGCCGGGGTCTCGGTCCGCGGCCAGACCATCAGCGAGAACGCACTGGCGCGCCCCGAGGACGCCACGGGATACCTCGCCTACGACCTCATGGAAGAACGCGGCGACGACTGAGCCCCTTGGGCCGGCATGGTGACGGACCGTGAGGCGTTTAGGCTCGCTGCTAGGCTCGCTGCGTAGCCTTGCCGCTGCCGGACCGGGCGGCGCTCAGTCACCGCCGGCGGACCGCGCAAGTTCCTGCTCAGCGGATCGCCAAAGCTGACCGCTCGCCGCTCGCGCTTCTCCAAGGTCAAACAGGGCCTGCATCCGTGCTGGGTCGAAGTCCAACCAACCCTGATCCAGGTATTCGGCGGGGATCGCCGCCAAGTGAAAATTCATATCCTGGCGGGCGGCGAAAGCCGATGTTCCCGCGATCGCCGCCCGCGTCATGTGCAGCATGAGTGTAGAGAAGCTGCGCGCCACTATCGGGATCGTCGCCTGCGGCGTTGTGCGGGGAGATTCGCGGAGCTGAGCGTTGATCAGGACGTATACGTTGGCCGAACGCAAGTCGGTGAGTTGTCCCGGCGAGAGAAGGGTGATCTCCGGGGCAATAAAAAATGGTGTCGTCACGCCGCCATCAACGTGCATCTCATCATAGCTTCCAGCCTGACTTCCGACATGAATCATGACGGGTGGGAACAGTCCTGGAACACTCGCTGACGCGACAAGCACATCCCGAAACAATGTCAGCGCCTCAGCTCCCCCCCGCTGTGCAATGGAGCCCATGTCCCAAAGCACGGTCTCCTGCCTGTCCAGGTCAGTTGTGGCGACAAGCAGGACGCGGCCGCTCCTGGCTTCCTCAGCCACGGCAGCGACAAGGTCTCCGGTAATGAAATGATCGACAAGTTCCCGCAGTGGCTTGCCGGAATTCAGGCCCGGCTTGAACAGGGCTCCAAGGCCGCGCGATTGCAGCAGTTCTTGGCTTCGGCCGCCGACGAAGGCCTCGGTCAATTGCGGATCCCAGTCCGGCCCGAGAAAGGCGAATGGCGCAATGAGCGCTCCGGCGCTGACGCCCGTGACCACCTCATATCGAGGGCGCATGCCACCGCGAGAGAGGCCGGTCAAAACCCCCGCAGAGTAGGCGCCGCTGCTGCCCCCGCCGGAAATGGCCAGGATGTCGAAACCGCCATCGGTCACCGAGGCGCGCAGGCGTGCGATGTTCTCGGCAGCCTCTCTTCCTGCCACCCGGCCCTCGACCCCCAGCGAGCGGACAAGCGGTGAAAAGCCGATGGGGGCCGCTGATGCTGAGGATTGGGGGGACGCTTCTCCGCGAGGCGCTGTTGCGCACGCGGTCAGCAGGAGCGTTGCAGCCATCAACAGGGCCGCAAAACGCCACGGGCGGAGTTCGCTGACTTGCGCAAGCGGCCGCCGGGTCGAGATCAAGATGCCGGCTCCACTCGACCGCCCTCCTCATGGGTCCGGCCGTCCCGGATGTGATAGAGGCGCTTGAACGTGGGAATGATCTTCTCGTCATGGGTGACGATGATGATCGCGGTCTGGTAGCGGGCCGCCATGTCATTGAGGATCTTGACCACCGCCAACGCTCGTTCACCGTCGAGCGGCGCTGTCGGCTCATCGGCGAGGATCACGGGGGGACGGCTCACCAGCGCCCTGGCGATGGCGACGCGCTGTTGTTCGCCCCCTGAGAGCTGAGATGGCATGGCCTTGGCGCGATGGGCGACATCGAGCGCCGTGAGCAATTCCACCGCATGGGCGCGGGCCTTGGCGTTGGTGACGCCGGCGAGCATCGGCAGAAGGGCGACATTGTCGGTGACATCGAGAAACGGGATCAGATAGGGCGACTGAAAGATGAAGCCGATCCGATCGCGACGCAGCGCCCGCAGGTCAGGAATTTTCCATTCGTTGTCGTAAATGGTCTGCTCACCGATCGTCATCCGCCCGGAGGTTGGCTCGATCACCGCCCCCAGACATTTGAGCAGGGTGCTCTTGCCGGACCCCGACGGTCCGATGAGGCCGACGACCTCTCCGGGCCCGACATGCATGTCCACGCCCTGCAGGGCATGGACCGCTGTTTCGCCTTCCCCGTAGGTCTTGACGAGATTTTCGATGCGGATGCCGTCAGCCACCGATGGCCTCCGCGGGATCGATCCGAAGCGCGGCGCGGATGGCAAGCAGGCTGGCGATCGCGCAGATCACCATGACCGCGATGAACCCGCGCACGGAATCGCTGGACAGCAACAAAACGTACTTGGGGAATATCGGGGCCCAGGCGGTGGCGGCGATCTTGCCGACGACAAAGCCGATCAGGCCAAGTCCGAGCGCCTGCTGCAGGATCATGAACGAGATGGTCCGGTTGCGTGTGCCGATCAACTTCAGCACCGCGATCTCCCGGATTTTACCCATGGTCAGCGTGTAGATGATGAAGGCGACGATCGCCGCGCTGACGATGGAGAGGATGACGAGAAACATGCCGATCTGACGCGCGGATGTGGCGATCAGCTTGTCGACCAGAATCTCCTCCATCTCCGCCCGAGTGTAGACCGTGAGCCGCTGCCAGCGTCGGATCGGCTCGGCCACCTGGTCAGGACTGAACCCCTCCTTGATCTGCACCAGAACGGCATTCACATAGGGATTGCTGGTCTGGGAGGCGGTCACGGCGTCGACCATGCCGGGATTTCCGGGGGGATTGAGCGCGGGATTCCGCGCCGTGCGAGCCCGCTGACGGACGATCGCGTCGCTGTCCTTGAGGAACTGGGCCTGCTGGGCGTCCTTCAAGGGGATGAACAGCATCGGATCGCCACCTGAAGACACCATGCGGCTGGTCAGCCCCACGACCTTGTATCGGTTGCGCCGCACCTGCACGACGTCGCCCAGACGAAAGCCGGTCTTCACGTCGGCGACCGCCTCGTAGTGGGCGCGCACGATCTGGCGCCCGGCGATAAGATGGGGGGGCTGGCCGGGTTCACCGGGTGACGCGGCCTTGATGCCGACCACCATGACCCGAACGTCGCGTCCGGCATGGCCGATCTGCATTGTCAGGTAGGTCACATTGGCCGCCCGCGCGACGCCGGGCATGGCGCGGATCGATCGGTCGACATCGTCATTGATGCTTGACGGTTCGGCGTAGGGGCCAAGCGTGTTTCTCTGCACCACCCAAAGGTCAGCGCCGCTATTGTCCAGCATCGCCTGGGCGTCATCGACCATGCCGCGGTAGACGCCGGCCATGGTCAGGGTGACGCCGATCAGCAGCCCCAGGCCGATACCGGTAAAGACGAACTTCCCCCAGCTATGGAGGATGTCGCGACCCGCAAGGCTGATCATTGCCGGCTGCCGGCAAGCTGGTCGACGACCCGGATGCGGGTGCGGGCGGTCAGGCTGCGCTGGCTATACACCACCACGCGTGCGCCCTGCTTCAGCCCACTCAAGATCTGGACAGTCCCATTCAGATCGGTCGCCCCGGTGGTGACCGGCTGGAAGCGGAGTTTCCCGTCCTCGACGATCCATGCGCCGGACCTGCCCTTGACCCTGTGAATGGCGGCGTTCGGCACGGCGAGTGACTTCCTGGCGGGCGGGAGAGTCACCGTCACCTCCGCCAGTTCGCCAACGGGCGGCAGGTCCCGGGTCTCGAACCCGACCTTGGCCATCACTTCCTCGGTTACCGCGTCGGCCAGAGGCTCGGTGCGGATGACGCGCCCCACCAGCGGGGCTCCGGCGCGCGACCGGAGCAAGACCTGGGCGCGCAGTCCGGGTTGAAGGCCGGTCGATTGAAGCTGGTCGAAGCGCGTATTGATCCACAGGTTGGCAGGGTCGATGATTTCCACGACCGCTTGTCCGGCGACCACGGTGGTTCCAGGTTCCACCGCGCGGCGGACGACAAGTCCGCTGGCGGGCGCGACGAGGAGCAGGTTGGCCTTCTGGCGCACGAGCGCCGCCCGTTCCGCGCCGGTGCGCCCCCGATCCTGTAAGGCCGCCGCGGCGTTGGCGTGAGCCGCCACCGTCCCGGCTTCCGCCACCTGCAGCTCCTGACGCCGGACATCGACGGCCGCCTGCGTCACCCAGCCCCCCTTGAGAAGCTGTTCGGCTCGACCGGCCTGCGTCCGGGCCAGCCGTGCTCGCGCCTGCGCCTCGGCAAGCTGCGCCTGCGCGGCCCGCTCAAGGTCGAAGGACCGACCTTCCGCGCTCCCTTGCGCGGCAATGCGTTCGTCAAGATCGATCGGGTCGATTTCAGCGAGCGGTTGGCCGGCGACGACATGGTCGCCCACATCCACCAGCACCACGCGCACGCGCCCCGCGGTGGTGGGGCCGACACGGTGCGTGTAACGCGCTTCGACCGAGCCGATGCCAAAGAGCGACGGGGAAATCGCTTTTTCCTCCACCGTCACCAAGGTGACCGGCACGGGCGCAAGCGGGCCTGAGCGCAGCGCTACATAGGCGAACACCACGATCAGCGGCGTCAGGACCGCGATTAACAACCATGTCCGCCGATTGCCTGGCAGGGTGAGCTTCATGGTCTTCCCCCGATACCCTTGAGGTAGATTCTGAACACCCGGCCGGCCATGGCCCGCATCGCCGGGAAGTCCCCGGTCATCATGGCTTGCATCACCAGACCCTGGATGGTGCCGACGAACAGCGTCGCGGCGGCTTCGGTATCGAGATCAGCGGGCAGATGGCCATTGGTGCTGCAGTGATGGAGAAGCTTCACCAAGCGTGTTCGATACCCGTTGATCAGAGCCCGTGCGCTTCGCTTCGCGGCCGTGTCACCGGTGCGCTGCAACTCCCCGAACAGAATGCGGGGGACGCCAGGCCGGGCCACCACGAAATCGACATGCGCCAGAAACATCTGCTCAAGCGCAGACAAAGGCGACGAGCCTCTTGCCTCAGCCTGATCGAGCCGTCGGGTGAGCTGGTCGGCCGTCCAGACCATGACCGCATCCCAGACCGCGTCCTTGGTCGGGAAGTGGCGGAACAGCGCCCCTTGGGTCAGTTGCATATGCTCAGCGATCTGGCCCGTGGTGATTTCGGCCGGATTGCGCGTCGCGGCAAGGTCAACGACCGCTTCCACGGTCACTTCTCGGCGTTGCGCAGCAGGGAGATTTTGACGAGCCACCATTGAATCCATAAACAGAAGATAGCAATCAGTCACTATCTTTCGACACTCTGCCATTTGGCAAGGTCGATTGGGCTCCGGCAATCTCGCACCGCGCCTCAAGGCTGAGCTGATCGTTGACCTGTCCCATCCCAACACCTCCGCCGACGCAGGGTGTTGCACTTGGTTTGAGAACTTAGGCCCGGCCCTCGCCGGGGATGAGCGGAGAGGGGCGCACCTAGCCCTTCGGTCTCGCCATCCCGATCCACGCCGTCGCCCCCAGGAAGACCAGCACCCCGGCCAGGGGTCCGAAGAACCCGATCATCGTCGTCGGCGCCGGGCCTCGTCCGTCCAGGGCTCCCACCAGGAAGGCCGTCGAGGCCAGGCCGGCGATCAGGATCGCGGCCGGGAGCGCCGCCAGCAGGCGCGGACGCCCGGCGTCCTCTAGCCGCTTGGCGGCCAGGCACAGCCACCCATAGAGGCCGGCCAGGGCGATATGGAACCGCACCTGCAGCGGGGGCAGGGGGCTGGTCAGGTAGAAGGCCAGGTCCACGATGACGGCGGCCAGCAGCAGGCCCGCCAGGGCGGCCCAGAACCCCCGACGGCCCAGGCGGCCCCGCGGCCAGAGGAAGAGTTTGACAATGCGCACGGCGTCCCGGTCCCAACGCCATCAGGCTAGCGGCTCGGCCTCCGTGACGGCGTGTGGCATTTCTGCAACATCAGCCCTTGCGCGCGGCGCCAAACAGCCTAATTGAAGGCCACGCGTTCCCCACATCTGTCGAACAATCACCGAAGGTCTTTGTCTCTTGGCTGGCGATCCCTATCAGGAACTTGGCGTGGCCCGCGGCGCGAGCGCCGATGAGGTCCGCAAGGCGTTCCGCAAGCTGGCCAAGAAGCACCACCCCGACACCAATCCGGGCGACAAGGCCTCGGAGGAGAAGTTCAAGCGCGTCAGCGCGGCCTTCGACATCATCGGCGATCCCGACAAGCGCAAGAAGTTCGACGCAGGCGAGATCGACGCCGACGGCCGGGAGACCATGCGCGGCTTCGGCGGCGGCAGCCCCTTCGGCCAGCAGGGCGGCGGCGGCTGGAGCCCCCGGGGCCAGCAGGCCGACGGCCCGGAGATCGACCTCAGCGAACTGTTCGGCGACATCCTGGGCCGCGGTCGCCCCGGCGGCGGCGGCCAGGGCGGCGGCTTCGGTGGCTTCTCCCAGCGCGGCGCCGATGTGCGCGCGCGCCTGGAGATCGACCTGGAGGACACCATCCACGGCGCCAAGAAGCGCATCGCCTTCTCCGACGGCCGCACCATCGACGTCTCCATCCCCAAGGGGGCCGAGGAGGGCCAGACCCTGCGCCTGAAGGGCCAGGGCTCGCCCGGCCGCTCCGGCCCCGGCGACGCCTTCATCGAGATGACCATTCGCCCGCACGCCCTCTTCCGGCGCGAGGGCGACAACCTGGTCATGGACCTGCCGGTCTCCATCCCCGACGCGGTCCTGGGCGGCAAGGTCCAGGCGCCGACCCCCGACGGGGCGGTCAATGTCTCGGTGCCCAAGGGCGCCAACACCGGCGCCTCCCTGCGCCTCAAGGGCCGCGGCCTCTCCGACCCCAAGGGCAAGCGCGGCGACCTGCTGGCCCGCATCGTCCTGATGCTGCCCGAGACCATCGACCCCGCCCTGGAAGCCTTCGCCGTGACCTGGCGCGCCGAACGGCCCTTCACACCGCGCCGGCGCTGACCTCCACCGTCTTCGGTGCTAGGCTCCCGAGGTGAAGGGGGCCGCTGAACGCGCTCCCGCGCGACGGAGGCTCCATGCTCAGCGAGCGCCTGATCCAGCCGATGCTGGCCATCACCGATCCCGAGGCCGCCAAGCGGTTCTACGGCGATCTGCTCGGTCTTCGCCTCCTGGAGGAAGACCCCTTCGCGCTCACCTATGACGGCGCCAATGTCCCGCTGCGCCTGAGCAAGGTCTCCGCCCTGACGCCCCAGCCCTTCACCGCCCTCGGTTGGCGCGTCCCCGACGTCCGCGCGGCGGCCCGCGACCTCGCGGCCAAGGGCGTCCGCTTCGAACGGTTCGAGGGCATGGAACAGGACGAGTTCGGTGTCTGGACCCCGCCCGGCGGCGCGGGGGGCGTCTGCTGGTTCAAGGACCCGGACGGCAACCTACTGTCACTCTCCCACTAGCGCCGCGATGAGCGACTCCGCCGCCGCCCTCCAGGCTGTTCTGGCCGCCAAGCCCGGCGCCGTCGGCTCAGCCCTGCCCTCCGCCCCCGGCGTCGCGCTCTACAAGGTCATGGGCAAGATGTTCGCCATCCTGACCCAGAAGGGCGAGCCGTCGGTCATCCTGAAGTGCGATCCCCAGCTGGTGGAGATCCTGCGCGAGCAATATGCGGGCGTCGGCCACCGCAGCCATCTGGACCGCCGCTTCTGGATCTGCGTGACCCTGGACTCCGACCTGCCGCCCGATGAGATCGAACGCCTCGTCGCCGGGTCCTACGACCTGGTCCGCTCAGGCCTCACCCGCAAGCAGAAGGCCGAGCTTGAGGCCCTGGTCTGAGAGGCCATGCCGTCGACCCCATCCCCCTCCCACGCGCCTGCCGCGTGACAGACCGCCGCACCACCTGCATAAACCCCCTATTCAGGCTGGGTTCAGTCGCGGGCCTCTAAACCGTCGGGCATGAAGCGTTCCATCGCCATAGCCGCTCTTCTCCTGGCGCTCACCCCGGTGGCGTCCCAGGCCCAGGGCTATCCGGACTACGGGCGGCCGTCCTACGGCGCCCGTGGCGACCAGGATCAGGCCCGCGACGCCGTGCGCGGCGGCCGCCAGGTCTCCCTGTCGCGGGTCATCGCCATGATCGCCTCGCGCACCCCGGGACGGCAGCTCAACACCACCATGGGCGACTATTCGGGCCGCCCGGCCTATTTCGTTCAGTGGCAGACCCCCGACGGCCGGGTGATGATCTTCATCGTCGACGCCGAGAGCGGCCAGATCCTGTCGCGCGAAGGCGGGTAGAGGAAAGACATGCGTATTCTGCTGGTCGAGGACGATCCGGACCTGTCGCGGCAGCTGAAGGCCGCCCTGGGCGACGCCGGCTATGCGGTGGACCACGCCCCCGACGGCGAGGAGGCCCAGTTCCTGGGCGAGACCGAGCCCTATGACGCGGTGATCCTGGACCTTGGCCTGCCCAAGGTGGACGGGGTCTCGGTCCTGGAGCGCTGGCGGCGCGGGAACATGGCCGTCCCGGTGCTGATCCTGACGGCCCGCGGCGCCTGGAGCGAGAAGGTCGCTGGCTTCGACGCCGGCGCCGACGACTATCTCACCAATCCTTTTCTCACCGAGGAGCTGCTGGCCCGCCTGCGCGCCCTGCTGCGCCGCTCGGCCGGTCACGCCGCCCCCAGCCTGTCGGTGGGCGGCCTGCGCCTGGACCCCCGCGCCGCCCGGGCCACGGTCAATGGCGAGCCCCTGCGGCTCACCTCCCTGGAATACCGCCTGCTGCACTATCTGATGATGCACCAGGGCCGGGTGATCAGCCGCACCGAGCTGGTGGAGCACCTCTACGACCAGGACTTCGACCGCGACTCCAACACCATCGAGGTCTTCATCGGCCGGGTTCGCAAGAAGATCGGCGCCGACCGCATCGACACCGTCCGCGGCCTCGGCTACCGGCTGACCGCGCCGGCGGACGAACTTGGAGGTGAGGCGGCCGGCTCGTGAAATTCGAGGCTCTGAGCCGACCCTCCCTCGTCCGCCGCCTGGTGATCCTGGCGGCGGGCTGGTCCCTGGCGGTCCTGGTGGTCACCGCCATCGTCCTGGCCCTGCTGTTCCAGCAGGCGGCGCTGCGGCGGTTCGACCAGGGGCTGGCCGAGCTGATCGACAACCTCACCGCCGGAACCACCATCAACGACAGGGGTGAGGTCCTGGCTCCGGCCCTGACCGACCTACGCGCCCTGCGCGCCTATTCCGGCAAGTACTGGCAGATCAGCGTCCCGGTGAATGGGGTGCTCAAGCCCGGGGTCCGTTCCCGCTCCCTGTGGGACAGCGAGCTCAAGACCCCGCCGGACCTGGCCCTGCGCCTGGCCGCCGACCCCGGCAAGCCGATCGTCTACGACACCCGCGGGCCCCTCAACGAACCCCTGCGGGCCATGGCCAGCCGGGCCGAGCTGCCCGGCGGCAAGGCCCCGGTGGTGTTCATGGCCGCCGAGGACCGCAGCCCCGTCGACCGCGACATCCGCAACTTCGTCACCGCCACCGCCGTGGCCTTCCTGTTGCTGGGGGTGGGCATGGTGGCCGCCGTGGTCATCCAGGTCCGGGTGGGCCTGACCCCGCTCTTCGCCCTGCGCCACGAGGTGGCCTATGTCCGGCGCGGCAAGCGCGAGCGAATCGAGGGGACCTATCCCACCGAACTGAAGCCGCTGGCCGACGAGCTCAACGCGCTGATGGCCCACAACCAGGAGGTCGTGGAGCGCCAGCGCACCCACGTCGGCAACCTGGCCCACGCCCTGAAGACCCCGCTGTCGGTCATGCTGGCCGAATCACAGGCCCAGCCGGGGGCCCTGGCCGAGGTGGTGACCCGACAGTCGGAGGCCATGCGCCAGCAGGTCGACCATCATCTGCGCCGCGCGCGCGCCGCCGCCCGCACCCAGGGCTCGGGAGAACGGACCTCGGTCGCCGACGTGCTGGACGAATTGTCGCGCACCCTGGAGCGCATCTTCCAGGACAAGGGCGTCACCATCGACTGGGACGCCGCCGACGACCTCTATTTCCTCGGCGAGCGCCAGGACCTGCTGGAGCTGGCCGGCAACGCCATGGAGAACGCCGCCAAGTGGTGCGCGGGCAAGGTCCGCGTCCGCGCCGAGGCCATTTCCCCCGAGCGGTTCAGGCTTTCCATCGAGGATGACGGGCCGGGCCTGTCGCCGCAGGAGCGCGAGGCCGCCGTCCGGCGCGGCGCCCGGCTGGACGAGAGCGCGCCGGGATCGGGCCTGGGCCTCAACATCATCGACGAACTGGCCCGCGCCTATGGCGGCGCCCTGACCCTGTCGGACGCCCGCCTGGGGGGATTGGCGGTGGACTTGGAGCTGCCCCGGGCCGAGGCGTGATTCCTTAGCCTTTGGAAAGCCTTAACCCGGGCGGAACCATGTTCTCCCCTGACGCGTGTCTCTCGAACGCGTCGGGAGCGTTCAAATGCCCGGTCTGTCCGACCGCAAGATCGAAATCGTCCGCCATCTCGTCGAATCGGCGCCCGACAAGGTCGTGGGCGGATTGCAGAACGCGCTGGCCGCCGCTTCGGGGGATTCTGTCCTGGCCGGAGTCCGCCGTCTTGTGGAGGGCGAGGTCGCCGACCGCCGGCTGCGCAACGCGGTCCTGTCCCCCGTCGCCCCCCTGTTCGTCGCTGACGGCTCCGACCCCGAACGCCTGGTCTTTCCCGCCCGCGTCCTGTCCCTGATCTGGCGCGCCCTGAAGGCCACCGCGCCGGAAGAGGTCCTGAAGGCCGAACGCACCCTGGTGGACTACCGGGCCGACGAGACCTCCACCGAACCCTTCGACATCCTGGTGGTGGCCGCCGCCGACGGCCTGCGCGAACGCGAGCAGCGCGATTTCGCCGCCGCCGCCGAGCTTGCCGACCAATGCCGCAAGGGCGGGGCCGAACTGCTGCTCTCCTGCCTGGCCCTGTCCCCCATCGTGCGCGAGGCGACCCTGCGCCTGCCCGAGTGGATCAGCCGCACCACCGACGAGCGGGCCGCCGCCGCGCGGGTGGCCTACAAGGACGCCGTGGCCATCTCCGACGACGCCGGGCCCCGCTTCTTCGACATGCTCGCCGCCCAGCTGGCCGAGCGCTGGACCATCCTGCGCATCGTCTCGGCGGTGATGGACCGTCCCACCGAACACTACCTGGCCGCCTCCGAGCTCTCGGTCTTCGCCACCCGGGTGATGGACGAGATCGACAAGAACCTGCTGAAGGTCGTCCACCTCGACCTCGACGGCGGGCCCCAGGCCGGCCGCGACGCCGGCGCCACCGTCGAACTCATCACCCTGCAGATCGCCGAGATGGAGAACGCCATCGAGCTGGGCCGCGAGGGCGGCTGGGGCGGGCGGGTCCAGAAGCAGAAGAAGGGCCTGGCCGCCGTGGTCGAGGGCCGGCTGCGGGAACTCGAGAAGGTCATCGGCCAGGCCCTGCCCTCCCAGACCGTGCGGGTCGCCCGCATGATGAAGAGCCTGCCGCGCCTCACCGGCGAGCCGGACGCCAAGGCCGTGGCCCGCGCCATCACCCTGCTCACCTTCATCGAATCCGTGCGCACCAGCGCCAACTATGGCGGCTTCGCCTCCACCCGCGCCAAGGTGGTGGAGAAGACCGGCGAGACCCTCGACGACTATGTCGAGGAGGCGCTGGCCCTCATCCGCGAGGGCGTGGTGGAGGATCCCGAGACCGGCCGCGCCTTCCTGCACGTGGCCGCCGACTGCGCCGCCCTGCTGCGGGAGCCCCGCGCCGGCGACGTGATCCGCCGCCGCGCCACCGCCGCCCTTGGCGCGGCCCAGGCCGAGGCCGCCGCCGCCGCCGAGTAGGGTCCGCAAGGCCCTCGCGCTGCCGCGCGGTTTCAGCTACACGCCGCTGATGTTCGCCTTTTGGGTGGTCGCCGGCCTGATCTCCGCCGCCGCGGCTTTCCTCGTCCTGCACACCGCCGCGCGCGCGGCGGTCAACGCCGGGTCGGAAGACCCGACGCTCGCCCTTTATCGCCGCCAGCTCGGGGAGATCGACGACCTCGCCGACCGTGGCCTGATCGCGCAGACCGAGCGCAAGGGCGCCCACGCCGAGGCCGCGCGGCGCCTGCTCACCGCCGCCGACGCCGGGGCCGCCCCCTGGCGGGTCGACGCCGGCCTGCGCCGCGTCCTGCTGCTGGTGGCCGGCCTGGCGCCGGTCCTGGCGCTCGGCCTCTATCTGGCCGTGGGCTCGCCCGGCTATCCCGACCAGGGCTTCAAGTCGCGCCTGGCGGCCTGGCGCGCCGCCGAACCCTCCAGTCTCTCGCCGCCGGAAATGGCCGCCGTGCTGGGGGCCCTGACCCTGGAGCGCCCCAAGGACCCGGAGGCCTTCCGCTACCTGGCCATGGCCCAGGCCGCCTCCGACAACCCCTCCGCCGCCGCCCGCGCCCTGCGCCGCGCCATCGAGCTCTCGCCCCGCCAGGCCGACCTCTGGGAGCTGCTGGGGGAGGCCCTGCTGGCCCAGGCCGGCGGCGAGGCGACGCCTGAGTCCTCGCGCGCCTTCGCCCAGGCCGTGAAGCTCGACCCCAGGACCGTCAACGCCCGCTTCTATCTGGGCCGGGCCAGGATCACCGCCGGCGACAAGGCCGGTGGGATCGCCGCCTGGCGCGCGCTGCAGGCCGAGCTGGCGCCCGCCGACCCGCGCCGCGCGGCGCTTGGCCAGGCCATCGCCGAGGCCGAGCGCGGCCCCTCGCCCGCCGCCCCCCTGGCCGGCCAGATGGACGCCATCCGCGGCATGGTGGCGGGCCTCGCCGCCAAGCTGGAGACCGATCCCGGCGACGCCGAGGGCTGGACGCGCCTGGTGCGCTCCTACGCCGTCCTGGGGGAGGCCGAGAAGCGCGACGCCGCCCTGGCGAGCGCCCGCAAGCGGTTCGCCGCCGATCCCGATGTGCTGAAGGCCCTCGACCTGGCCGCCAAGACGGAGCCCATGCGATGAGCGGCTGGTTGCCGAAATCTCCCAAGGCGCGGCGGCGCCTGACCCTGCTGGCGGCCATCGCCCCGGTGCTGGCGCTGGCCGTGGGCCTGACCCTGTGGGGGCTCTCGGACTCCATCTCCTTCTTCTACACCCCCTCCCAGGCCGACGCCGCCAAGCCGCCCGTGGGGCGCTCGATCCAGCTCGGCGGCCTGGTGGAGGCCGGCAGCGTGGTCAAGCACCCCGATGGCCGGGTGGAGTTCACCGTCCGGGACTCGCGCGCCGCCGACAAGGTGGTGTTCCAGGGCGACCTGCCCGACCTGTTCCGCGAGGGCCAGGGCATCGTGGCCACCGGCGCCTACCGCGAGGACGGGGTCTTCCAGGCCAAGCAGGTCCTGGCCAAGCACGACGAACGCTACATGCCGCGCGAGGTCTCCAAGGCCCTGAAGGAACAGGGCGAGTGGCGCGGCGACGGCGCCAAGCCGGCCTATGACCTCCCCGGGAAGACCCCGGTCACATGATCAACGAGATCGGCGCCTTCGCCCTGGTCCTGGCCCTGGTCCTGTCCCTGGCCCAGGTCGGCTTCTCCGTGGCCGGCCGCTGGCGGCGCTCGGCGGTGCTGGCCGGGGCCGGCGCCGGGGCGGGCCTGGCGGCCTTCGGCGGCGTGGCCATCGCCTTCGCCGCCCTGATGCACGCCTTCGTCACCTCCGACTTCTCGGTGGCCAATGTCGCGGCCAACTCGCACACCGAAAAGCCCATGCTCTACAAGGTGGCCGGCGCCTGGGGCAGCCACGAGGGCTCCATGCTGCTCTGGTGCCTGGCGCTCACCGGCTTCGGCGCCGCCGTGGCCGGTTTCCGCCGCGGCCTGCCCGTGGGCCTGAAGACCGTGACGGTGGCCACCCAGGGCGCGCTCGGGACCGTCTTCCTGGCCTACACCGTCCTGGCCTCCAACCCCTTCGAGCGGCTGGCGCGTATCCCCATCGAGGGCCGCTCCCTCAACCCCCTGCTGCAGGACCCGGCGCTCGCCTTCCATCCGCCCTTCCTCTATGCGGGCTATGTCGGCATGTCGGTGGTCTTCTCCCTGGCCGTCGCCGCCCTGGTGGAGGGCCGCGCCGACGCCGCCTGGGCCCGCTGGGTCCGGCCCTGGACCCTGATGGCCTGGAGCCTGCTCACCGTCGGCATCACCCTGGGCGCCTTCTGGGCCTATTACGAGCTGGGCTGGGGCGGCTGGTGGTTCTGGGATCCCGTCGAGAACGCCAGCTTCATGCCCTGGCTGATCGCCACGGCCCTGCTGCACTCGGCCATCGTGACCGAGAAGCGCGGGGCGCTGGCCGGCTGGACGGTGTTCCTGGCCCTGGCCGCCTTCACCTTCTCCATGCTGGGCGCCTTCCTGGTGCGCTCGGGCGTGCTCACCAGTGTCCACGCCTTCGCCGTCGACCCCACCCGCGGCGTCCTGCTGCTGATGATCCTGGGGGTCACCGCCGGCGCGGGCTTCACCCTCTTCGCCTGGCGCGCGCCGGCGCTGAGCCCTGGCGGCGTCTTCGCCCCCGTCAGCCGCGAGAGCGCCCTGGTGCTCAACAACATCCTGCTGGCGGCGGCCACGGTCACCGTCCTGCTGGGCACCCTCTATCCCCTGATCCGCGAGGCCGCGACGGGGGAGGCGATCTCGGTGGGCCCGCCCTTCTTCAACCTCACCTTCACCCCGCTGATGGCCGCCCTGCTGATCCTGCTGCCGGCCGGCCCCCTGCTGGCCTGGAAGCGCGGCGACGCGCTCGGCGTGGCCCAGCGCCTCTGGGTCGCGGCCCTCATCGCCGTCGCCTGCGGCCTGCTGGCCTTCGCCGTGGTCAGCCCTCGCAAGGCCATGGCCAGCGCCGGCCTGGCCATGGGCGCCTGGCTGATCATCGGCGCCCTGGTGGAGCTGGCCGAGCGCACCCGGGCCTTCCGCGGCTCGCGCGCCGAGACCTGGCGGCGGCTCACCGGCCTGCCGCGCGGGGCCTGGGGCATGACCTTCGCCCACCTCGGCCTGGGCGTCTTCGTCCTGGGCGCCTGTTTCGAGACCGCCTGGAAGGCCGAGGCCGCCGAGACCCTGGCCATCGGCCAGACCCTCAATGTCGGCGCCTATGAGCTGACCCTGGACCGCATCCAGGGCGTCGATGGCCCCAACTACGACGCCGAGCGCGCCACCATCACCGCGCGGCGCGACGGCGCCCTGGTCTGCACCCCCAGGCCCGAGCGCCGCTTCTACCCCACCGGCGGCCAGACCACCTCGGAGGTCGCCATCTGCACCCAGGGCGCGAGCCACCTCTACGTGGTGCTTGGCGAGCGCCGCCCCGGCGAGGTCTGGCTGGTGCGCGCCTACTGGAACCCCTGGGCCCTGCTGATCTTCCTGGGTCCCGCCATCATGGCGCTGGGCGGCCTCATCTCGATCTCGGACCGCCGCCTGCGGCTGGCCGTGGGACGCCGGGCGGTCGCCGAATGAAAAAGCTGCTGGTCCTGCTCGCCGCCGTCTTCTGCATGGCCGCGGCCTCCGACCCCTCCGAGCGCCTGCCCGATCCCGGCCAGGAGGCCCGCGCCCGGGCCATCTTCGCCGAGGTCCGTTGCCTGGTCTGCCAGAACGAGTCCATCGACGACTCCTCGGCCGAACTGGCCGCCGACCTGCGTCTCCTGGTTCGCGACCAGATCCGGTCGGGCAAGTCCGACGATCAGGTCCGCACCTATCTCACCGACCGCTACGGCGAGTTCGTCCTGCTCAAGCCGGCCTTCTCCTGGGGCAACGCCGTCCTCTGGGGCGCCCCTTTTGTCGTGGTGATCCTGGGGGTCCTGCTGCTGCTGCGGAACCTTCGCACGCCGCGTCCGTACGCCGAATTGTCCGAGGCCGAGGCCGCCCGCCTCGCCGCTCTCGCTGACAAGGAACAGACGTGACACGATTGCGCCCAATATCGGTCGCCTTGATGCTGGCAGCGTGACCTAAACGTAACTTGCACGTGGGTTGCGGTCTAAGGCATCGACCCTAGGTTTGTTGGAGCCCGGTGCGGGCCCAAATGGAAATTGAAGGCATTATGACCTCGAAGAAGAACGGCTATCTCTGGGGCGCCATCGCCGGCGTCAGCATCGCCACCGCCGCCGTCGCCGGGGCCCGTGTGGGCCAGCCCGACAGCACGCTGGACCGCACCATGCTGCTCAAGGCCTCCACCGCCCCGATCTTCGCCCCGCCCCCCGGCGCGCCGTTGTCCTTCGCCGACATCTTCGAGAAGGTGTCCCCGGCGGTGGTCTCCATCAACGTCACCTCCAAGGTCGACGCCTCGGCCCTGCGCCGCCAGATCCCCGGCCTGCCCTTCGACATCGTTCCCCGCGGCGCCCCGGAGGGCGAGGACGGCGACAGCGAAGGCGGCACGACCGGGCGAGGCCAGCCCCGCCTGCCCACCCAGCAATCCTCGGGCTCGGGCTTCTTCATCTCGGCCGACGGCTACATCGTCACCAACAACCACGTCGTGGAGAACGCCGAGGAGATCAAGGTCGTGCTCAAGGACGAGCGCGAACTGGAAGCCGTCGTGGTCGGTCGCGACGAGGGCACCGATCTGGCGGTCCTCAAGGTCAAGGGAAGCAACTTCCCCTTCGTGAACTTCGAGAACTCCGCCAAGCCCCGGGTCGGCGACTGGGTCATCACCGTCGGCAACCCCTTCGGCCTGGGCGGCACCGCCACGGCGGGCATCATCTCGGCCTATGGCCGTGACATCGGCGAGACCTTCGTCGACTACATCCAGATCGACGCCCCCATCAACCGGGGCAATTCCGGCGGCCCGACCTTCGACGTCTTTGGCCGGGTGATCGGGGTCAACACCGCGATCTTCTCCCCCTCGGGCGGCTCGGTGGGCATCGGCTTCGCCATCCCCTCCGACGTGGCCGACGCCACCACCAAGGCCCTGATCTCGGGCGGCAAGATCACCCGCGGCTATATCGGCGCCTCGATCCAGAACTACACCGCCGAGATGGCCGACGCCCAGGGCCTGCCCGGCCAGAAGGGCGCCATCGTCGCCGACCTGGTCCCCGGCGGCCCCTCGGCCAAGGCCGGCCTGACACCGGGCGACGTCGTGGTGGCCGTCAACGGCGTCACGGTGAAGACCTCCTCGGAACTGACCCGTGAGGTGGCCAAGGCCCGCGCCGGCGACACCCTGAGCCTCGAAGTGCTCCGCGACGGCAAGCGCCGCACCGTGGACATCCGCTCGGGCGTGCGCCCCACCGAAAAGGAGCTGGCCGCCAACGACAATTCCGGCAGCCCCCGCAGCTCCGGCGGCCCCTCCGGTCCGGCCGTCCAGCTCCCGGCCGTCCTTGGCCTGAAGCTCACCCCTCTGGACGCCGCGGCCCGCACCCGCCTGAACATCGACACCCCCCTGCGTGGCGTGGTGGTGGACAGCGTCGACCAGTCCTCCGACGCCGCCCAGCGCGGCCTGCGCAAGAACGACGTCATCACCCAGGCGGGCGGCCGTCCTGTGGCGTCGGCCTCGGACTTCTCCGCGGCGGTCGAGGCCGCCAAACGCAGCGGTCGTCCCAGCATCCTGATCGGCGTCTACCGCGCCGGCCGGACCACCTTCCTGCCGATCAAGGTTTCCGGCTAAGCTCCGGATTCTTGAAGGGGGAAAGCCATGCGGATTCTGATCGTCGAGGACGACCTTGAGGCGGCCGAGGCCATGGACCGCGGCCTCACCGAGGGCGGCCACGCCTGTGTCCGCGCCGCCGACGGGGAGGAGGGCCTCAAGGCCGCCCGCGACGGCGAGTTCGACGTGATGATCGTCGACCGCATGATGCCCAAGATGGACGGGGTCACCCTGGTGGAGACCATCCGCCGCGAGGGCGACCAGACCCCGGTCCTCTTCCTCTCGGCGCTCGGCGAGATCAACGACCGCGTCACCGGCCTCCAGGCCGGCGGCGACGACTATCTGGTCAAGCCCTACGCCTTCGCCGAGCTCAGCGCCCGGGTCCAGGCCCTGTCGCGCCGCCGCGAGACCGGCTCGGTCCAGACCCTGCTGCGGGTCGGCGAGCTGGAGATGGACCTCATCGGCCGCTCGGTTTGCCGCCAGGGCAAGGAGATCGACCTCCAGCCGCGCGAGTTCCAACTGCTGGAATTCATGATGCGCCACGCCGGCCAGTCGGTGACCCGCACCATGCTGCTGGAGAAGGTCTGGGAATACCACTTCGATCCCCAGACCAACGTCATCGACGTCCACGTCTCGCGCCTGCGCTCCAAGATCGACAAGGGCTTCGACCGCGCCATGCTGCTGACCGTCCGCGGGGCGGGCTACCGCCTGGAGCCGTAGGGGCGGGTCACACATGATCTGCGGCGCCCCCCCATCCGCTCATCCCGGCGCAGGCCGGGACCCAGATTCATTCTCCGAAGTTCGGTCTGATCCACCGTTCGTGTGGTTCGTGTGGTTCGTGGTTCCAAGTCTTCCGGCCGCGACGCCGCGAGGCCAATCCAGAATGTCCACTAACCAAACGAACCACACGAACAAGGTCGCGCCATTTCGTCGAACACAACGTGACCCCTCATCCGTCGCGCCGTCGCGCGACACCTTCTTCCGCAAGGGGAGAAGGGTCACGGAACTGGCCGCCTAGATGTCCCCCGGCATGCGCCTCCCGCGGCTGTTCCGCACGACGCCCTTCCGGCTGACCCTGCTGTTCCTGGCCCTGTTCGGGGCCGCGGCCAGCGCCTTCCTGGCCTATATCTATGTCGCCACCGCCGGCGAGGCGACGCGGCGCACCGACCAGGAAATCACCCGCGAGATGAACTCCCTGGTCGCGGCCTATGAGCGGGCCGGCGTCGATGCGGTGAACCAGTCCCTGATCGAGCGGGCGGCCAGCGAGCGGCCCTTCCTCTACCTCCTGATGAAGTCGGACGGCACCCGCATCTCCGGCTCCATCGCCGAGTCGCCCCTGGAGGACATCAACGCCGTCCCGGCCCGCGCGAGTTTCTCGGTCACCGACTTCGACGTCGAGGGTCGGCCCATCAAGCATCCGGCCCGTGGCTTCCAGGAGCATCTGCGGGGCGGGGAGATCCTGTTCGTCGGCGCCGACGTCAGCGAGGACCAGGCCTATGTGGGCAAGATCGTCAACGCCCTGCGCGGCGCGGGCACCCTGGTTGTGGTCCTGGGCCTGATGGGCGGGGTGCTGGTCAGCCGTAATGTCAGCCGCTCCATGGCCGGCCTCACCGACGTGGTCACCGCCGTGCGCAACGGCGACCTGGGCGCGCGCGCGCCGGTGCGCGGGACCCGCGACGAGTTCGACGAGCTGGCCGAGGGCCTCAACGAGATGCTCGATAGGCTGGAGCGCTCAATGGCCGGCCACCGCCACGCCGGCGACGCCATCGCCCACGACCTGCGCTCGCCGCTCACCCGCCTGCGCGCCCGGCTGGAGGTGGCCTATCTGGACGTGGAAGCCGGCAAGGGCGACCCCGAACAGGCGCTGGGCCAGGCGCTGGAAGACACCGACGGGGTGCTCAAGACCTTCGGCGCCGTCCTGGCCATCGCCCGGCTGCAGGCCGCGGGCTCGGCGCCGGACCAGGTCCTCTTCGACCCGGCCCAGCTCGCCGCCGACATCGCCGAACTCTACGAGCCCCTCTGCGAGGACGCCGGCCTCGACTTCCAGGCCGAGATGGCCGAGGGGCTGCAGGCGCGCGGCAACCAGGAATTCCTGGCCCAGGCCCTGGCCAACCTGCTCGACAACGCCGTGAAGTACACCCCCTCGGGCGGCGCCATCATGCTGCGCGTGCGCCGCCGCTCCTCGGGCGAGATCGAGTTCTCCATCACCGACACCGGCCCCGGCGTGCCCGAGGAAGACCGCCCCCGCGTGGTCGAGCGCTTCGTGCGCCTGGAAAACAGCCGCAGCCAACCCGGCGCCGGCCTCGGCCTCTCCCTGGTCGGCGCCGTCGCCGAAGCCCACGGCGGCCGGCTGGAACTGGCGGAGGGTCCGGGCAAGGTGGGCGAAATCGGCCCGGGGCTGCGGGTGGCCCTGATCCTGCCGCGGGCGGGGTAGGGGCGGGTAGGGCGGCGATTCCGTTGGTTCCGTTCCTGAATACGGTGACAGTGCATTCAATTGGCGTGCCGGTTCTCACCTCTGACCGAATTGGAATACGGTGACAGTGCATTCAATTGGCGTGCCGGTTCTCACCTCTGACCGAATTGATGCACTGTCACCGAAATTCCAGCAGCGGGTTGAACGGGCGTCGGAAGTCGCCGTCGTGCATGGCGCGGGGCGAGCTGCAGATCCGCTGCGCCTCGATCATGCGCGGCTACTGGAACCGGCCCGACGCCAACGCCGAGACCTTTGTCGACGGCTGGATGCGCACCGGCGACGTGGCCAATGTGGACGAGGACGGCTTCGTCTACATCGTCGACCGCATCAAGGACCTGGTGATCCGCGGCGGCGAGGACATCGGCTGCGGGGCGGTGGAGTCGGCGCTGCTGGAGCATCCGCAGGCGATCGAGGCCAGCGTTTACGGCG